>NZ_JBNNVG010000011.1:0-130298 GCF_050280425.1 Lysinibacillus sp. NPDC093190
TCAACTGCTTGTAATTTATCTTCTACAGTATATTTAGCCATAGAAAAACTGCACCTCCAATTGTTAGATGTGTCTAACAATTGGGGTGCAGTTCAGTTGAGGGGGTTTAGCATTTTATCCTGTATGAACTGCATCAATGAGGGATGAAAAACCTCCTCTATTTTAGAGCATCTTGTTCATTACGTCGTACTTTACCTCGTCTTATAATAGCAACTACAAATCCTATGAATATTACCCATACTAATCCTAGTGCTACCATATAAGATACATTTAAACCTTCATCATTTCTAACTTGATAAATCTCTACCATTTCACGATCTAAAATAACCGGATAAACGTCTTTTTCATTAATACGAACTTTTTCTTCATGTAAAATACCATTTAGCATTTTGCCTTCACCTAGCTGAGTAGGTGTTAAATCAACGCGTTGCGTTTTACTAGTATTGTTAACCATGATGACCCATTTCTCTTTATCGGATGTACGTGTAAATACAAGTAGGCCATTTTCATTTGTAATAACTTCAAAATCACCGTTGCGTAATGTCTCAGATTTATTACGTAACGATTGAACATTTTTAATATATTCGATTAATTCATCATCTGTTTTAAAGTTAAAAATTTGGTGCGTATCTGGCTTTATTTCCCCGTTCATCGCAATTTCAGTACCATATTGCACAACTGGAATTCCCGGCATCATAAATAAAGCACCCATCGCCATTTTCAAACGCGTAGGTGGGAACATATTTTCTGCTGCAGAATCAAATGTAAAACGACGCGTTTCTAGTGAATCAACCATAGTCTGAGTTGGTTTCTCACCTGTAAAAGGTTCCATCAATTTAGAAGAATCCATATCAACGTTTTTAAATATATTACGGTAAATATCAGCTGTCGCCGGTGAAATGCTTGCATCAAAGTTTGCATCACTTTCTTCATTAGAAATCACATAGAGCGATTTTTTCGAATCTTTTAATGCCTTAATTATTTCATTAATAAATCCTGTATCGACACCAGCAATATTTGTTAAACGCACCCCACCAACATCATATGTAGAAACAAAATCTGTTGCTGATTTAATAAGTGCTTCTTGTACATCTTTGTTTGTTAAGTCCCACTGTACTTGTCCATTATTTGTTGAGGCAATCCAATCCTTTTTCGCTGGATCTTTTGCCCACTCATGATTCGGACTTACGTTGTTTAGTGGGAAATCAACCATGATCGATACATTTTTAGCTTTATAGTCCTCAATGACACTTTGAAACTCCTCAGATGTCCCAAAATGACGCTCAATTGTAGAGTAGCTCGTCGGCATCGATCCATCATATTTTTCAGTGGCAAAAATCGGACCAATAGAAACGATTGTAAAGCCCATCTCTCCGATAAATTTTAGTTTATCCTGTAAACCTACAAAATCGCCTCCTGCAAACTTAGTAGGGTCTTGCGTATTTGTATCAAAATCGTTAGTGCCCGAACCATTAAAGAAACGGTCAACGAGTAAATCATAAATGCTTTCTTCTGCAATCGTTCTTGTCGACGCTTCATCAGCATGTGCAACTGGTGTAGCACTCACTAATGAAGTTGCTAGTAAGAGCGATGCAGCTGTCGCACTCATCCACTTCTTAAATTTCACTTTTATTCCCTCTCTTTCAAACCAATCCATCGTCATTTTACCAAATAAAATAGTCACGTCGCTATCATTTCAAAATATTTTCCGAAAATGCAAAATTAATTACGGCAAAAAGGTGTCAACTTCTCCTTTAAATTCATTCAACTGCTTGATCAGGGGAGCCGATCAGTTTTTTTGGGGACCTGAGCACTTCTTCGGCTTACCTGATCAGTTTTCTGGGATACCTGATCGCTTCTTCGGTATACCCGATCAGTTTTCTGACATACCCGCGCACTTCTCCAGCGTACCCGAGCTGTTCTTCCATCTACCCGATCAGTTTTTCAAGCTACCTAAGCGATTGCATCTTCCCCCAAATAAAAAGCCGTGAAGCGAAAACTTCACGACCTTTCCAAATAATTATGCTAAGAAATCTTGCCCCATTGGTAATTTGAAGCCTAGGAACAATGTAATCAATAAGAATACTGCAAATAAAATCCAAAACATGCCAGTTGGTTTATTTTTCTTTTTACGGACTAATACCATTTCCATCATGCCAATGACTAAAATACCGCCTAAGAATTTAAAGCCGTAGAGCATACCCATATTATAATCCATGCCTTTAATGAATAGTGCCCCACCAGTAATAATAATTAAAATGTAGAATAAACGTAATGTCATATGTAAGCCTTTTGACTGCTTGCCCATTAATGCCGCAATTAAAAAGATTACGATTGCAACTACCCAAGTAGTAACATGCAAATCCGTTCGGCTAGTTAAGAAATCCATTATTGTCCCACCTCATATTCTTTTTTCTATCAAACTCTATCCTACCATGTGATGGAAAGGGTTTCAAACATTACAATAGTGTTCATATAATATACATCAATTACGCCACAGTATAATTGCCGCTGACGTGCAGATAAATAATGCGTCCGGAATCGGCTTTGTGCTTAGACCTGCATGAGGGCCGACATGATGGGGTCATTTCGGTAATGCCACAGGACGTGGCGTTCTTAGACTTTGGACACCCGCTGAAAGAAGTTAAAAATCCGCGGAGATAAACTCCCGCGGATTTGAAAAAATTATTCGAAATGATTCACTAAAGTACCGATGCCTTGGATAGATACTTTCACCGTATCACCAGCTTTTAAGAATTGTGGCGGATTCAAGCCTTTGCCAACACCCGCTGGAGTACCCGTTAAAATAACATCACCTGGCTCTAATGTTACATGCTGAGATAAAATCGATACTAATGATTCTACAGTGAACATCATATCTTTTGTTGAGCCGTTTTGACGTACTTCATCATTCACTTTTGTTACCACTGTTAAATCTTGTGGATTCGGAATTTCATCTTTTGTTACAAGGTAAGGTCCAAGTGGACAAGTTCCTTCCAAGCTTTTTCCTAAGAAGAATTGCTTATGTTTTTCTTGTAAATCACGAGCTGTTAGATCATTGGCAATCGTGTAGCCAAATACATAATCGTATGCTAAGTTTTTCGGAATATTTTTACCGCGTTTACCAATGACAACAGCTAATTCGCCTTCATAATCCATTTTAGATGAAAGATCGGCATGGATAGATATTGTTTGGCCATCAGCAGCAATAGCAGTCGGAGATTTTGTAAATACCATTAAATCTGTTGGAGCTGCCTCTGCACCCATTTCTTTAGCATGTTCATCATAGTTTTTCCCAATACACATAATGTTTTTTGGTGTACGTGGAATCGGTGATAACCACTCGATCGCTGTAAATTCACGTTTGAAGCTATTAGCGCGATCTGATTTTTCAGCGGCTTCTACTAATTTACGAATCTGTTCAACAAAATCAAAGCCTAGAGCAATGCCATCTACAATTGAACTTGAAAAAGAAGGGAGAACTTGAAGTTCATTTTGAATAGCGAGTACATCCCATACCGCTTCTTCTTTTTTTACTTTTGGTCCAAAGCTTACATGTCCACCTAATTTAAACGATAAAATTTTCATGATTTTCAGAGCTCCTTCTTTTTTCTACATGATACAACAATATTATAGGAATTGCCTTACTTTTGCGACAACTATTTTTAAATCGCGGGCTCTTCACCAAAACGTGTGGTTGATTTCCGTTCCGACTAGGCGCTTTCCTGGAGTCACCCAGTCTCCACTACATAACATACGTTTTAACAAATGCTATTCCAAACTTTTGTTAATGAGCCAAATCGTAAATAAATTATTCTTATTATACAAGACGCATTCATTCACTTTATGTTGCCATCACATTAAAAATGAAGGCTGATTTCCATCGTAGATTGCTCGCTTTTTGCAAGAGAGTCAAGCACCTCCACACAATTAGCCTGCTTTTGTTTTCGCCTTATAAGTTAATTTGCGCCATAAAGCCTCTAACGGACCTTGTTGCCATTTTGCTAGCCAAATTTCTGCCACAATCATTTGTACGATAATAATACTGACTGCAATTAACACGCCCGTTGCGACGCTCACTTTTCCATACCAGCCAAATCCAAATTGATAAAATAAACATGTTCCAATAATCGATTGAAGTATGTACATCGTTAACGACATACGCCCTATTTTTGCAAAAGGACTAAGTAGCTTTGAGACAACTGGAAGTAAACAAAGTAATACGATGAGCCCAATGTAGCCTACTGCCAAAATTGGACCACCTATGTAACCTTTCAAGTAGTCTAATAAATACGTACGTGTAAACATGATCGGTAAACTCTTGATAAAAATACCAATTGCCAACCCGGCTATTGTTAATGCCAGCCAAAGCCATTTTAGCTCCTTCGCTCGTTCCACTAAACGCCATTTAGATGCCGCAGCACCAATTAACATGAATGGTAAAATTGTAAATAATGCCACAAACCACATATGGATCCCAGCCTGCTCAGATAAATCGGTTAAGCGTTGCATAAATGCATCCATCCAACTCCCTGTTCCGTAAGCAATGATCGCTTGCTCTACCGACGTTATGTCTAAATACTCATCAATCTTCATATTAAAATTAATATATCCTACAACAAATAACATAAAAGCTTGCAAAACACCGTTAATCATAATACCGATTGACAATAACCAAATAGGATGAAGACGTAGTAAAAGCAATAAAAATACGCCGCAAAATGCATACATCATCAAAATGTCGCCCCACCAAATGAGCACAGCATGTAGCAAACCAAATACAAATAATACAGAAAGTCTTCGCAGTCCTATCGCATAAAAATTTTGTTCACGACTTTGTGCTTTCTGCCATTGCATAGCGAGTCCATAGCCAAATAACATGGCAAACAGTGGATAAAAGCTACTTTGTACATAAATATCTAAATTTTGATGCCACACCATATCTGACGGTGTTGTAAACCATGATGCCAAATCAATATATGGCATTGGCAAATAAAAGGCAAACATATTAACGAGTAAAATGCCTAGTAAGCTAATACCACGTAAAATATCTAATGTTGCGATGCGTTCCTGCAACATTGTCGGTTTTAACTCCACAAAATAGCCTCCTCTATGTATATGGGAAAACAGGACTCTCTAACATTCATTCCCTTATCTGAAACTATATCAGATAGCCCTGTTTTCACCGCGTTCACTTATGCTTGTAAAACCCGTTCAATATCAAATAAATATAGAACCTTATCACTCACTTTAATTTGAAGGATAGATTCAATCGCCTCACTATAAACGCTAAGCTGGACACCATATCGATTTAAGAGTTCCTTCGTTAGCGCTGGCTCCTCAGCAAAATGTGATTGGATACGGTCTGTCTTATAGTCGAGCAAGACCCATTCACCATTTTCATCCTCAAATAAGCAATCAATTATACCTTGAATAATTTGAGCGTCACCATCTTCATCTACTCTACTAATCGTAAATGGCAGCTCTCTCCGAATTGTTTTTGCATTTTTAAAGCGTTGTCCAATGTCTGTCGTAAAGAAGTTATATATTTTATTCCATGGAACAACCTTGCCCTCAGACTCGGTCAGAAGCTGCCTTGCCACTAAATTAGCGACAAACTCCTTAACCTCCTGTACATTCGTAAAGCCGTTTTGAGGTACATGCTGCATAACTGTGTGGACAGCTGTTCCTATTTCTGCACCTGTCAGCTGTTTGTCCTGTAAAAAGGTTGGACGGGGCGCAATGGTTGTCGTTTTTTGCTTTGAAGGTACTGAAAAGTAATATTCAGGCTCCTCCTGCCGCTGTAGATTTTCTAAACGCTTAATTTCACTAACAGATGTTTTGGAGCGTTTTTGTGTTGATTTTTGAAATGCATACTGTGCTTGAAAGCGCATCGTAATTTCCGACAGTAAAGACTCATCCTCTGGCGTTTCTAGCAATTGCTGTACCTCATCCTCTAACGCCTGTATATCATACGCATAATGACTTGTTTCAATTGCACGTACCCACCAATGCGATACATCTTCAGGTGCCTTATAGGAGGAGTTAGCAATTAAAGCAAAATCTGCATGTCTAGCAACTGCAGGTCCAAGCCAATCAAAGTAGCTATTAGCTCTCGCTCGTAAATACTCCTGTAGTGGGGCATCCACCGGTAAACTTTGAGCATCCTGCCAGTTATCGAGCGTTTTACTCCAATTTTTCACGGAGCCTACTAAAATAAGTCGCTCCTTCGCACGTGTCATTGCTACGTATAATACACGCATTTCCTCAGCACGCATTTCAAGCTCCTTTTTCTCCTTTAGCGCTAAAAATGGTAGGGATGTATACGTAATACGGTTTTCTGGATCAATTGCCTTCACTGCAAGGCCAAAATCTTGATCGAATAAATACGGATTGTGAAAATCCATTTTATTAAACGGTCTCCCCATCCCTGCAGCAAAGACAACAGGGTACTCTAATCCTTTTGAAGAGTGAATGGTCACAAGACGGACGACGTCATCCTTTTCTCCAATCGATTTCGCTGTTCCTAAATCATCTCCACGCGTACGCATGCGATCAATAAAACGTAAAAAACGAAATAGTCCTCGAAAGGCTGTTTTCTCATATATTAAAGCACGGTCATGTAAAATACGTAAGTTGGCCTGACGCTGCTTACCATTTGGCATCGCCCCAACCATCTCATAATAATGCGTGTCTAAATAAATTTTCCAAATTAAATCTGACAGTGAACCACGTCGTGCTAAATCTCGCCAGTTTTCAAATGCTAGCATAAATCGTTGAAGCTTCACAAAAGTGTCAGATTGCACACCATGTCCATCACTTCGAATAAATTGCCTTAATGCATCATAGAATGGCGCTTTTGTATCTGCTAGCCGTATTTGTGCTAGCTCATTTTCTGTTAAGCCAACAAATGGAGCGCGTAACACCGAGGCTAAAGGAATATCCTGATATGGATTGTCGACAATTTTTAGTACATTCAGCATAATCATGACTTCAAGCGCATCAAAATACCCTTTGGAGGACTCCGCATAGAGAGGGATTCCCGCAAGCTTAAATTCCTCTACTAAATCTGTTGACCATGTCATTGAACGCATTAAAATTACAATATCACTATATTTTAATGGACGTTCTTTCTTCGTCTTTGTATCGAATACAGTTGTCCCATCCTCCATCATCTGCCGAATACGCTCAATGATAAAACGTGCCTCATACTGTGATTTTTTTAATTCCTCTAGTTCCGAGGCGTCGCTTGCACTATCTTCTGTCTCTTCATCCAGCGCCTCTTCTTGAGGAGGATGCATGATGACTAGCTCTACCGGAACTTCTTTGTCATCATATGGTGCTGCTGGCTTTAGTGAAGCATTTTCATCATAAAGAATTTCCCCTACACGCTCACCCATAATTTGTGCAAATACATAGTTTGTAGCGTTCAACACTTCTTTTCGACTACGGAAGTTAGCGTTTAAATCTATACGCATTCCTGTTAAATCTGGGGCCTCTAGAAACTCACTATACTTTCGCATAAAAAGCTTCGGTTCTGCTAAACGGAAACGGTAGATGCTTTGTTTCACATCCCCAACCATAAAAAGATTTCCCTCTTGCTCACTACCTGTTTTCACAAGCTGCAATATTGTTTCTTGAAGCATATTTGTATCTTGGTATTCATCAACAAGTACTTCTTTAAAACGTTTTTTCAAATCTAGTGCAACAGGTGAAGAATGTAATTCACCTTCAACTTCTACAGTTAAAATTTGCAATGCGAAATGCTCTAAATCCGAGAAATCAATAATTCCTCGTTCTAATTTTGCCATGCGGAACTGTTCGCTAAAAACATTTGTTAATTCAACTAATGTTCCAATCGTCGGACCCATTAATCGTATTTCTTCAAGCAAGCGTGCAGGAGTACGAACGAAATAAGTCTCTTTCAGCTTGTTCACAATTTTTTTAGCTGCCTCACGTTTTTTCTTGGCAAGTTCCTGTAGCTCCACATCCACTAAAGCATCCTTTGATACACGCTTTAACGTTGACCATTTCACCGTACCAAAATAATCAAAGAGTTCCTGCCACGTTCCTTCACGACTAATGCGAATGCCTTCCTGAATCATGGTAAAATCCATTTCTGCGGTTTCAGCATATGGTGCAGGTCCCTCGGGCTGTAGCGTAATGGCACGCATTTCAGAAATTAAGACGAATGCCTCCTCAAGACTATGCTTGACTGTTAACTTCACATATTTCGACAGCTCTAAATCATCAATGGTCACGTCCGCTGCTAAGTCATATGTCTCTGGTAGACTACGAAGCCATTTTTGAGGCTCGGCATGAACACGAGACGTATCATAAAGCTTGCTTATTAATGTTTCAATAGCTTGATCATCACGATCCGACGTAAAGCTATCAACAAGACGGTAGATTGCTTGAACCTGAGCCTCATCCTCAGAATCGTAAGCATCTTCTAATACTTCTGCTAATATATCGTCCCTTAGCAACGCAACCTCCGCCTCATTCGCTATACGAAAGCCTGGGTCAATATCTAACATATAGGCATACTGTTTAACAATGGCTAAACAGAAGGAATGCAGCGTTGAAATTTGTGCTTTATTGACAAGGCTTAGCTGGCGTCGTAAGTGGTTGGAAGTTGGATTTTCTGCAATAGCCTTTTCAAGTGCCTCCGCCATACGGTGACGCATCTCAGCTGCAGATGCGTTGGTAAATGTTACGACAAGTAACTCGTCCACATTGATGGGATTCTCTAACGCAACTACCTTTTCAATCATGCGATTAATAAGTACTGCCGTTTTACCAGAGCCTGCCGCAGCCGATACAAGTGTATCCTGACCGCTTGCATAGATGGCCTTCCACTGATCGTCAGTCCACGTCACTTGCGCTGGTTTTTCGGGTATTTTTTGTACCAACTTACTTCATCTCCTTCCGAATTTTCTCAACGATATCATTCGGTTTTACTTGCTGTAACTGACGATAGCTTTGCTTGCCATCAGATGGATCAAATTGACAAACAGCTGTAAATTGACAGTAGTCACATGCTGTTTTTGTTTTAAGTTTATAAGGACTAATGGAGGTATCTCCTGCTAAAATCCCATTACCAGCCTCTTGATGCTTGCGCCGTACAAAATGCTGTAGATTTTTCATATCATTAACAGGTACAATACGTGACTGAGATTCTGATGGTGTCCCATCTTTCTTCATATAGACAGGAATAATTTTTGAATGCCCACTCGATTCCTCTAATTGCTCGTCCATCGATAAAATGGCCTCCGCATTTTCGGACAAAAGACCTTTCATTTTGTATTGTTTTAAACGGTCTTCCTCAATTTCACTGTCGCTTAAATCCTTATCAAGTTTTAGCATTGGATTGTGGACATGTACATAAAGAACACCAGCTGGCTCCGCCTCACCTGGCAGCCAATAAGAAGCGTTTTCCATCGCCACATCTAGATACGTTAGTACCTGTAGAGACAAACCGTGGTAAACCTCATTCAAATCTAAATCACGAGCGGATGATTTATAATCGACGATCCGTAAATAAGAGCGGTCATCAATAGACGCACTATCCACCCTATCAATACGACCTCGCATAAACATTTTCTTACCACCTGTTAAATCTATTTCAAGTGGAGGAAGCTGTTCATTTTGTCCCGGTCCAAATGATGCCTCAATGGCAATTGGTTTAAAGTGAGATACATTCGCATGCTGCGTAAGTGCCGTCATTGTTCGCTCGACAATACGAATAAGCTTGCGTTGAATGTAGCGATAACGTGCGCTTGACAGTAAGATTTGATGTGAAAATACCGGCACAATTTGCTCAACGGCTTTTCGTGCTAATTGTTTAATTTGCTGCTTTGTTAAACGTATCCATGATAGCTGCAGACGGTGTGTCTCCTCAGTAATCCATTTCAATGCCTCATGGAATAAATCGCCCATTGCAAATGTTTCTAGTCTGTACTCTGCCCGCTCTTCAAGATGAAGTCCATAGGTTGTAAAATGAGAAAATGGGCAACGGAAATATTTCTCAATACGAGACACGCTAGATGTTAGCTTTTGACCATATAATTCCTGGGTGATGAAGTTTTCTAATGGCTCTGCTTCATTTTTATGAGTGATCGGATGTAAAACTCGATCATAAATAAGTGCCCAGTAAGGGTCCTGTTGATAAAATTTTTGTAAAGCAAGCCACTCTGGCGCCAGCTCTCGACTATGTTCAGCTTGGCGTTTTTGTACCATTAAATGTGCTAAAGCAGTACGTGGATGGCGTAAATACGGTAATGCACTTTCATCCAGTAGTTCAATTGGATCGATTACAACTCGCTCGACCTCGACACCGCTCAAAAGGCCAGCCGTTTTATCATTGCCGATAATTTTCTTTATATAGAGTGAAGACAGTAGCGCCTTGCCCTCTTCATCTGCCGTTGGATAGGACATATATAACTTATCAGATGGCGTCGTTAAAGCTCGATATAGCAAGAAATTTTCCTGCAGTAAACGATTTTTAGATGTCGGTGCTAGCTCATAGCCAATTTGACTAAACCATTCACGTTCGTTATCTGACAGCAATCCCTCATAATCCATACGAGTTGGATAGACTCCATCATTCATTCCTAAGACAAAAGCGACTTTTATATTCGATAAACGAGCTAAATCAACTGTCGCTACCATGACCTCATCTAATGTAGGCGGGATACGCGAAAATTCTAATGTATCAAAGCCCTCATCTAAAATTTTCGCCGCTTCCTCCACAGACATCTCTTGCTCACCAAACATATAAACAAATTGATCGAGCACTGCAATCCATTCTTTCCAAGCCTGGTCATGCTCACTTGCCGCTAATGCATCACCTCGATCAAGTTCGCGGTCTTTCATTGCTTGAAGCTTTTCATAAACATTTAAACGCTCAATCAACTCAAATAAAGCTGTCGCTACATCTCTACCTGTTGTCGCCACTTCCAGCTTGTCCTGTAATGATTTAAGCGGCTGACGAATTTCGTCACGAATGGCTACGATTTCTGCCTGCATGGCACGTTCTTCGTCTGTTTGCACGCGTGAATGGAATTCAAGTCCACGATACTTTTTGAAAAACCATCGAGCTTCCTCAAACCAGCGCTCACCAAAGACGCCTTGTGCTAAACAGTAGTTTTCTAAACGATCCGCACGCTCTCGCCAAACATTTAGCTCAGCATGTAACGGGAAAAATAGATCTGTTTTTACACTACGAAAAACCGGTTCATATTTCCAATTAGAAGTAATAACCTCTAAAGCAGATCGACTAAGTTCAATTAAAGGATGATGTAGCATTGTCTTTTTCGTATTTGTAAAAATAGGAATTTCATATTGCTGGAAAATTGTTGAAATAAGCGGGTCATAGACTTCTGCTTGTCTATAAAGAAGTACTATATCTTGATAACGATACCCCTTCTCTCTTGTCAGCTTTGTTATTTCCCGGGCAATGGCATGTATCTCTGCACGTCGATTTGATGCTTCAAGTACCTTTACATCACCTGATGTTTCTTCCGTTTGAGGCACCATATCAGCAAAGTGATTTTCCATATGCTGTAAATCACCAGATTGAAAACGATGCGTATTGTAGAAGTGCAATGGTGCTGCTACTTCAATGCCTTCTTCATATGCAATATCGTGTAAACGTTGGTTCGTTGAAGCGGCTTCATGGAATAAAGACTGCTCATCATAAACTTCTTCGATATGATCAAAGGGAAGAACTACCGTTACCTGTTTTGTCACCTTCAATAACTCTTTTACAAGCTCTAATTCTCTTACAGTAAATGCTGTAAAACCATCTATATAAATCGACGCCTGCTTCATCGTCTCAGAGTATTTTAGTTGCTCGGTTAAAATCGGATAATACCCCTCACTATCGACATACGTTGTGCCAAGGCGTTCCTCCAAAGCTTGTAAAACTACTTGTAAATCATTCGTCTTCGCTTGCAATGTATTAGGCGCATCAATGGCCTGCAAAGATGCCGACACCTCAGCTAACACTGAACTATTTACACTATAACGACTAAACTCTCGTAATAGCGTTTCAATTTCCTCCGTAAAGCCTCGTTTCCCAGCTGCTTGTCGAAATAATGAAAACTCACTTTTTTGTTCCGCTAAAAGTTTGCGGATAAGCATTCGATAGCCATAGCCATTTACTTCTTTTCGAGCAATACCACCCGTTTCCTGTAATACTAGCCATGCTAATCGTTTAAATGTCATGACCTGCGCACGGATTAAGCCTTGCAAGCCATGCTTATTCGTAAGCTCATACTCCGTTGAATAAGACATTTGGTCAGGCACAATCACAAAAATTGGATGACCTAACGGATCAGATTTTAGTTGCTCGACAATCTCTTGATGAATAAACGTTGATTTACCCGTTCCTGAACGTCCTGATACAATACGCAATGTCATGTACTTTTCTCCTCCTGTTAATAATCTATTTTAAAAAATGTTAGTCGTAAATACACGGGCATTGCTGATCTACCTGAGCGGTTTTCTCATTGACCCGAGCGTCTCGCTACTCTAACTGTGCATTTTAATGTTTTATCTAAGCGCTGCTCCACGTTACTCGAGCATTGCATTGCCTTTATGAATGAAGATAAAAAATCCCTTCTCTCATTTTACATGATAAAAGGGGTAAGATGTGCATATTCAACTTTCAACGTTGATGATTTTTCGTTAATTTCCGCGCATGTTTTAAGTCTCTTTCCACACGTGCGTTTAATCGTTTCTCTATAAACTTGCCGATCCACCAAAGCAAGACAATCGCAACAGCCGCAATAATCAGTCTTACAGGGCTTGTTAGAAGCGACTTCAAATCGTAACCAAGCACGCTCATTCCTAAAATCATAACGAACTTCCCAGCCAATAACACCACAAAATAATACTTTTTATGAATATGGGATAGCCCTGCTACAATGTTTACAATGATTGAGGGTGTAAAAGGAAAACAAAGTAACACGAATAGAGGACTAATACCATTCATATCTACCCATTTTATTAGCTGTTGTACTTTTTTACTGCCTGTGACAAATCGGAGCTTTGGATGCTTGCCAAAATGTCGGACAAGTAAAAATACTGCATATGAGCCAGCTGCAGAACCTATCCAGGATAATAAAAAACCTAACCATAAACCAAATGCGCTCGCATTGGCGACAACGAACACAACCAAAGGTAAAAATGGAAAAAACGCCTCTATAAATGTTAAAAATAATCCAATGATTGGGCCAAGCGTTCGATATTGTGCCGCAATATTCTCGATATTATCTACAGTAAACCATTCACTCAAAATCGACACCTCTACTTATATTGCAAAATTAAATGTAAAATCGTTAACTTTTCCGAAGTATTTTTATACTCATGGGGTTGATGTCCTGAGAATACTAGTGTATCCCCTTCTTCCAGTAATTCATGCATCTCTCCAGCAGAAATAATGGCTTGTCCTTGGATAACAGTTACAGTTTCTTCTACCCCTTCTGTGTGAGCCTCACTCCTGCTATAGGCTCCGGGCTCCATTTCAATCTTATACAGCTCCCAGCCACGTTCTGGATTATAAGGAATAATGGAATACACACGATAGCGACCTTCATCTTCATCTACACGTGGCGCATCCTTACTACTATATTTCATGAAGTGTGCGGTCGGTGCTTGTAATAACGAAGAAAATGAAATGCGCATTCCCGCTGCAATTTTCCAAATCGTTGATACTGTAGGATTAGCCTCCCCTTTTTCAATTTGTGCAAGTTGCGCTTTACTTACACCTGTAGCCTTGGCAACATCGTCTAAGCTTAAATGACGCTGTTGTCTAATCTTCTTTAATTGAAATGCCAAATTTCGACTCATTTGTTCCATTTTAATTCACCAATTTCTATTGTTTATTTTATTAGACATATGTATACTTTAATAAACATCACGAACTATCAAACTATTCCATCATTAGTATACATGGAAATTTTAAGAAAGGACGATCTATTTAATGACAAGTACAACTGATTTTCAAAACGAAACGGTAAACACGCCAGACGATAGCTTTTTACAAGGCGTGAAAGATTGCATCCCCACTTTACTCGGTTATATTAGCATAGGACTCGCTTTTGGTGTTGTAGGTTCCGCTTCTGGTTTATCTGTACTCGAAATTGCACTTTTAACTATACTCATTTATGCAGGCTCTGCACAATTTATCTTTTGTGCACTACTTTTAACAAATAGCCCAGCCTCTGCTATTATTGTAACCATTTTTGTTGTAAATCTACGCCATTTACTAATGAGTTTAACATTAGCTCCTCATTTTACGCGCTATTCTATGCTAAGAAATGTTGGTTTTGGCACATTATTAACGGACGAAACATTTGGTGTAGCCGTTACGAAGCAAATGCAAACTGGTAAGCTACATGGCAAATGGATGGATGGGCTGAATATAACTGCCTACTCCTTTTGGATTCTTTCTTGTATAACTGGCGCCTACTTAGGTCAGTGGGTAGCAGATCCTGAAAAATGGGGCTTAGATTTCGCTTTGATTGCTATGTTTGTGGCACTCCTTGTTCTTCAGCTTAGTAGTGTAGGCAAAAGTAAAATCATGCATTATCTTATGTTAATCGGCTATATGGTTGTCATTATGTATGGTCTTTCTTATATTGTGTCTTCGCATGTGGCTGTTCTTCTATCAACAATGATTGTAGCAACTATAGGGGTGGTGACAGATAAATGACGACAACTGCTACTATGGTATGGCTCATCATTGGCTGTGCACTTGTAACCTGGCTACCACGTGTTATTCCTTTTATATTCGTCCGAAATGTGCAGCTACCAGAGGTTGTATTAAAATGGTTAAGCTTTATCCCAGTTTGTATTTTGAGTGCTCTTGTCATCGAAAACTTATTGGATACCGAAAACGGAAAAATTGTTACACTTGATTGGCCTGTATTTATTACATTTGTGCCAACGCTTATGATTGCACTTGTAACCAAAAGCTTATCTATTACAGTTGTAGCAGGGGTTATCATTATGGCAGCCGTAAGATTTTTCATGTAAAAAGGTCAGTCTTAAAAGTGAGAAAGCTATCACTTTAGACTGACCTTTTCTATTACCTTAAACGGTACCTTTAACTTTTCATTTTACTTGCTAGCCAAAAACCTACTGTTAACGAAAATGCATCGATTACGAAAATAATAGGCGGCGAGGTATAACCTGCATAGACAGATGCCGCCATAAGCGCAATTGCCAATATTAAAGCGACATACCGATTATACGTAATTCTAGTAAACAATAATACGAGTAAAGCTGGTAAAAATAACGCTAACATCATTTTCCCGAAAACGTCCATCATAGATCCCTCGGCTCAGCTAGTAATAATCCAATACGATAATGATCATTGCTATATATAACATGCTGTGTTAAGCGTATTTCATTGTTACGATCTACTACTTCTAGACGACAATGTGCAGCATTTAATTGCAAAGCCTCATATAAATCATTTTCAGTAAAAATGGCTTGACCGTTTACTTTGCGAATACATTCCCCTGCCAGTAAGCCCATTTTTTCAGCTGGTGAATCAGGTAAGACTGCCGCAATAATAGCGCCCTTTGAACTTGGTGCAACCGCATAAATGTCCGTTTTATCTTGCAGTGCATAGTAGATTGAAATAATGATACGAATCACTACACCAATTGCCAACGTGATAAAGCCGATGAATGGCTCCAAGGCTGCTGCGAGTCCACCAATTAAAATGAACTGTCCTAGTATTAGCACGGATCGGCCGATTTTAGCCAATCTCAAAGCCGGTAATTCTTTTCTAGTAAGCTTTGAAAAGCCTATAACAAGTGGAAATAGTACGAGTGCAAAGGTACTCTCTCCTAATGTAAATTGTGGCCAATATGGAAAATCAACCGGAATAACATTACCAGGTATTACAAAGAAAATTGGCAATACCCATACATTTCTTGAACGATAGACAATTGCCTGCATACCCCGCTTCGTCTTTTCAACTCGCGGTGTCGTTACCTTCATTGCTGTTCGACGAATTAATATGCCCTCAGCAATTACACATAGACCTGCTAAAATCGTAATCGTTATAATGGAACCATCTAATAAATTTACACCTTCTAAAGAGATTTTCCACCAAGAAAATGTCCAATTGTAATGGTACATCAACCACATTGCTAGTGTTGCAATCCCCATCGTATAAATAGGTGAAAGTGCATTAATGAAGAACAATACTAGTGCCAACGCAGAAATAGCGATTAAAATCATTAAAAAAGCTTTAGGCACTGTTAAACCTAAACTAACACTTATTAGTGAAATGAGGAGGGCATTGAGCCAACCATATTTCCATTGACCAATTAGCTCTGTCCAACCCCAAATAATACGTCTATTAAAAAATTTACGCTCCTGCTTTACACGACTATAACCTAATAAAATCGCAAATAAAATTGCGATATACATTAATGGGTTGATTAAAAAGCGGCCAATCGCTGTTACAATTTCTATTAATATATCACTAACCATACGAACACCCGCCGTTTCTATCTTGAATACTATGATTTTATTGTATCAAACGTCTACACTCTTGCGTAGTACAATCTAGTAGAAAGCTTTCTATTCTTATTTTTTTCGTCATTTTGGTGGATGTCCCAGCTTTTAAATTATAACGTTGCAAGATAGTTTGCCAGTTACCCCTAATCCACCATGCAGTTTCATAACTTCGCTTGTTATACAAGATCTAAGTCCCAAACCAGCCTCAATCATGTTTCTGCAAGTAGGGGGCGAACGATTTAGTTGACGGGGGCAAGCCCTACGCGCAGATACGTTCTACCCTGGTTACTGCTATAATAAAAACCATATAAAAAATGATCAACCTGAAATATCTGGCTGACCTTATAATACGAACAGAGTAGGTTAGTTTAAGGCGATGTTAACCTTATCATTTAGAGATAGACATACGAGGTAAAATAAGTAAAACAACTTCACATTAGTTTCGGTCAACCGTATCCTAAGTAAGTAAGATTATGTATAATTGAACTTAGTCTAAAGGAGGTAAATTATGGCGTATTCTGAAAGTATTAAAATTTCTGCACACCCAAATCTTTATAATGGAAAAAGCGGAAGAGAACTTAGGATAGATTTTTCTTTACCTACAGAAGGTACAAATAATGAAACTGGTATTGTAGTTTTTGTTCCTGGATTTGGAGGGAATATTGATTCTAAAGTGTATAAAAAGATGCGAGAAACATTCGCTGATCAATATAATTTAATTACAATGCAATGTGATTATTTTGGAAGTAGGTATATGCAGGGGGCAGAAAATATATCTTTTAAAGAATCAGTAAATGATTTATTTAGCAGCAATGAGTTAACATTGCTAGCTGAAAATAAAACTTCAATACTAGAGTTAATTGCAAATAAAGAGCAAATCTTTCATGTTACTGAGAATATACAAGAAGATTTAGATGAATTTAATGATATGGGCTATATGCAAGCTATAGATATTATAACAGCGATTGAAGCCTTAAAAATTATCTTAGTTAATAATAATATAGAATTTAATATGAAAAGATTAATTGGATATGGACATTCACACGGAGCATACTTATTGCATTTATGTAATAAAATGTTTGAACCATTTTCTTTTATTATTGATAACTGTTCTTGGATTGAACCAGTATATTTACATTTCGATAGGTGTTTATTTAATAATGTCGGAAAATCACAACTAGTAATTAAATTTGATTACATTGCTAAAAAAGTTATTAAAAATAAGGGGAATTTAAATTTATTTGAAGTGTATAAAGGATTTGATAATAAAACTCAAATTTTAACATTCCAAGGTACAGATGATAACTTAGTAGATTATCAAAAAAAGAAAAGATTAATTAATAACATTAGTAATACTGAATATATATTAGTAACTGAATCAGATGTTGATAATATTAAGTATAAATCAAATAGACATGGATTAGATTCAGACTTTTTAGAGTTATTTTCATATGCTTTGGAATTCGAAAATAAAGTTAGTTGTGAAGTAATGAATAAAAGAAAAAATATTGAAATAGGGGATTTGGAATTTATTTTAGATACGAGCCAAGGACTACCAATTTTCAGTCTAGTTTAAGCTACATTTTGAATTATTACAATGAAGCGTAGCATAAATTAATACGGTTAAAAGCCTTAGTGGATGGCTTTAGTGCATAATGGATTGATCTTCCATATTAAATAAGAGCATGTTTTAATCAATCTTTTTTCAAAACATGCTCTTTAGATATGTTCCCATATCAAGGTTAATATCGTTAATTTAATCAAACTTAATTACAAAGCTACAACAGGCAGCTCTCTTTCCTGTGGAAAGCCCACCTACTATTATTTATTCTTCAATATTATGCAATAAAAAGCTTGTCGCCATTTGGAACTGTAAATCATTTTGACGATCCTCTTTATATTTTTTCAACGTTTCGTTTAAGCTGTTAAAGAAGGTAGTGTCTATACTAATATCCTCTTCTGTCTTTTTCAATTTCTTATCTTCTCGATAAAGCTTAACAGCCTCATCCGTCGATTCATCCAAGTAACCGTCTAAACGAGCAATTTTATAACCTAGCTTTTTTAAAGCGTTCTGCGTATAAGCAACTTCCTCACTCATATCGCCTACTTTAAACTTGCCTGATAGTGGATGCATTTGGAAAGCGAATAATTCATTTTGCTCAATCACTAAATTAGCTTCAATTCCTTGTCCATGAATCCACTCGCGCTTTGGTGTAAGCCATTTATTTGTCGACAATTTAAGCTCTCCACCATTTTTCAGAGACCAAGACTCCTGTACCGTTCCCTTTCCAAAGCTCTTGACACCAACAAGGGAAGCACGTCCCCAGCCTTTTAAAGCACCACTAAGTACTTCACTAGCAGATGCACTGCCCGCATTCTGTAACACAACAATCGGTATTTTGTACATTGTCTGTAAATACTTTTCATCAAAGCTTTTTGATTCCGTTTTTAATGGTTCCATAGCACCTTCAGCATTTTGCATATAGGCAAACACTTTGCCATTCTCCAATACTGTGCTCAGTAGCGCTGCGACGCTATGTAAATAACCACCTGGATTATCCCGCACATCAATTACTAACCCTTTTATATCTTTTCGAAGCAATTTACTCGTTTCGGCAACCCACTCATTAGCCGTTTTCTCACCAAAAAGTGAAATTTCCACATAACCTATCGGCGTATTTTCTACATTCACTACTTCGCTCGTTACTGTTTTATTGGAAATGGCTGCTCGTTCCATCGTCATTTTAATATGTTTATCCTCACTTGGACGATAAACGACTATCGTTACTTTCGTCCCCTTCTCTCCTTGAATTAATTGCATTAGCTCACTCATCTTTTTACCATCTACTCGAACGCCATCAACTTGTACAATTTCATCGAGAGAGCGCATTCCTGCTTTATCTGCTGGGGACGAACGGACTGGCGACACTACAATAAATTTCCCGTTATTTTCAGATAGCTCAATCCCAATACCCACTCTTTCCTCGGCTAACATTTGTCGGTGCTGTTCCGCCTCTTCCTTCGAATAATAGGTACTGTAAGGGTCCTTAATAGCATCTGCCATACCACGAAGTGCCCCCTCCACTAATGCATCTTTTTTCGTACTGTATACAGATTTTTCCTCAATTAAATTCAACGCTTCATTAATCGAATCAACCTCTGCTACGACCGGCTCCTTTTTATCCCCTAAATTAAACCAGTCAAAATAAAATCCACTACCTAGCAATAGACTACTAGCAAGTACGCCGACACCAGCCATTATTTTGCGCAAACCTTCCCTCCTCCGTCTCTTTTACTGTATGAATTTAATTTTTCAAACATACAAGATTAATCTTCAAAATAATTTGTTGAATTCTATGATTTTTATTTTACGAATATTCTATTGCGTATCTCTTGATATTTATCTTCTTAGCGCGAGTATTCTATCTTCAATCGCGGGTATTTGCCTTCCTAGCGCGGGTATTTCATTGTCAATCGCGGGTATTCTATCTTCAATCACAGGTATCCATTCACGAATCGTGGGCGTTTTATAAACGAGGGAATATTTACGTAAAAAATCTGCTTCGTTTCTTCGTGAAAACGAGCAGATTCTTTGATTTTATTTTTTTGTTTAGTCTAATGCATCTACATAGTTTTTTAACATTTCCGCATTCATTGGCCCTTTAATAGCACGTCGAATATATCCATTTGAATCAATAAAATAGGTTGTAGGAATCGTTAATATTTGATAGGCTAAGCCGGCTGAGTTTTTCGGGTCAAGTAAAATAGGGAAAGTTAAATTGAAGCTATCTCTAAATGTCATTACAGAATCTACTTTTGCGTCATCTGTAACATCTCGTTCAGCCTGTGTTAAATTGACAGCTATTATTTCTACATTATCTTTTTTAGCAGATTGTTCATAATAATTTTGCATATGTGGCATTTCTGCCTTACACGGTGGACACCATGTTGCCCAAAAGTTTAACACGACTTTTTTTCCACGAAGCTCACTCAATGTCACATCTTTACCATCCAAACCTGTTAAAGTAAAATCCGGTGGCGTATCTCCATTCTTTAAACCAATCTTTCGTTCATCCATTTCTTTCCCCAGAGAAGCTGTTTCAATTTCACGATCCTTATCAATCTGCTGTTTAACATATGTACCAATCATCGCGGCTACTAATAACACGACGATAAGCAGCCCAATATTTTTTTTCATTCCTTACCTCCCAATAATTCCGTCTCTTTTTGAATTGTATCATTTAGATGCGTCCGCAAAACGCTGAATCGCTATACCTAATATCAATATTATGACGCTCACGCCTACAGCCGGTTGCCATAAACCATGTGGCTGAAAAAGAGTAACAATCATAAAACCAATCGTATATAAAAATAATGCACGATTGATAGCTGTTATTTTCCATAATATGAGGACTGTTAGTGTACTTAGCACAAGTAAAGTAATCAATTCGCTATATGTTTCATTATCATTTAGTAACACTACAAGCCATTGATAGATCGATTGCGTTAAAATGAATGCCCAACTACAAGCAACGATTCCAGTTGCGTCAAACTGAATTTTTTGTCGCTTCCACCAAAGCTGTAGCGATGCTGCCATTACTCCTAAAAAGACGCCAATTGTTCCACCATTAAAATAAAGGAGCGCAAATGGTTGAGCGATAACAGCTTTAAAATCAGTGACAATTATGCTAAATTTCCAAACGACAATAAAGGTAAAGACTGCGTCTCCATACACCTCCGCCCATTTCTTTGGAAATTGTACCCGTAAAACTAGCCATACAATGATAAATGCCACAAGAAGAGCGACAGCTGTTGCTGGTAATGTTAGTGTCCGAATAGAGAACCATTCTGTATTATTCACCTAATAAAGCCTCCACAAGAAAAGATAGCTTCAGCATAGCATATAATCTTTATATGAACTGTCATTTCACACCGTGTTCAAAAAATCTTCCTGAAATATGCAAAGAATAGGTTCTTGATAAACAAAAAAGCTATACATTTAGAAGAATCCTAATGTATAGCTTTCAATATTTTTAAATCGGAATATATTTTAATGGATTGTCACTTCCGACTGCTTGTCCTCTCCATGGACCGATGTGCACTTCAAAGTGCAAGTGCGGTCCTGTTACACGTCCTGTATTACCCATGGCAGCAATTTGTTGACCTTGGGATACTTCTGTGCCAACACTAACGTTAAAGGAATTTAAGTGTGCATAGACTGTCGTGTAAATTTGACCGTTGATAGAGTGTGTAATGATGACACAATTACCATACGTGCTTAGTGGTGCAGCATAGGAAACAACACCGTCAGCTGCTGCCCAAACTGGAGTACCTATACTATTTGCAAGATCAATTCCATAATGGAACTCAGAACCGCCAAACTCACGCCAGCCATAAGTCGATGTTAAACGACCATTTGTTGGTTTAATCCAAGTACCATTCGATTGTGGGGCATTGACTGTTGAAGATCCAGATCCAGATCCAGACCCACCACCATTATTGCTTGAATTAGATGCCTTGGCTGCGGCAGCGGCTGCAGCTGCCTTACGTTTTGCTTCTTGTTGACGAGCAACTTCAGCTAATCGATTTTGCTCATCAATAATTTTTTGTTGTAATTCCGCACTAATGTCAAGAGCCTCAGAATATTCTTTCTCAAGCAATACTTTTTCTGACTTCAGCTTTTCTTGTTCTTTTTCTAATTGATCAATTAATTTGTTCTTCTCAGTTTTCTGTCCGTCCAATGATGCTTTTAAACGATCAAGCTCAGCTTTTTTATCTTCGAGTTTATGGCGTTTTTCTTCTAAGACTTGCTTTTGTTCTTCTAATTTTTCCTTGTCCTCTTTTTGGTCACGAATAATTTGGCGATCCGCTTCAAGTAATGTATTGACAGCAGAGAATCTATCAATAAAATCTACGAAGCTATTAGAACCTAGTAATACGTCTAAGTAGCTAACGGAACCACCAGCCTGAATGGCACGCGCACGCTCCTCTAACAATAAATCACGCTCTTCAATTTTATGCAGAAGTTCTGCAATAGAATCTTCTAAAGCTTTTATATCTTCATTTGCAGATTGAATGTCTGCCCATACATTTTTGATATTACTATTAGTTTTGTCGATTTCAGCATTTAATGTTTTAATTTGATCTAATAATTTTTGTTGCTTATTATCATTTTCAGAAATAGCATTTGATTTATTTTTGATGGATGAATTTAAGCCATCTTTCTTTGATTCAATTTGTTTTTTTTCATCTTTTAAATCCGATAAACTAGTTGCATACGCTGATGGAGTTTGGATAAAAAGAAATAGTGCAGATGCTGCAGCAAGTGTTTTCATTGAGTTTTTCGCCATACTTTTCACCTATTGAACTCCTTTTCTACTATTCATTTTTTTGAATTTCGTTCTGTTTGAAGCTTATCGAAAACTAAATTTTTAAAAACTTACGTACTGACATGAAACTTCCCCAAATACCAATTAGTACACCGATGAGTAATAGTAGACCGCTTACTTGGTACACAAGAGGTGAGAAATCAAGTACTTGAACAAGTTCGCCTTTTAATCGAGGCGCAATAATTTTATATACATTGTGGTAAAGAGTTGCGATAACCGCAATCGGAATAATAGAACCTAAAATTCCGAGCCACATTCCTTCTAATAAAAATGGGATACGCACGAATGAATTCGTTGCTCCGACAAGTTTCATAATTTCTATTTCATCACCGCGTGCAATAATGGTAATTCGAATCGTATTAGAAATTAAGAAAATTGCTGTAAATAATAATCCTAAAATAAGCACTATCCCTACGTTGCGGCTAATATTTAAGAAGTTAAATAGTTTTTCTACTTTGCCTTCACCATACATAACGTCATATGTATACTCAAATTTATCAATTTTTTTAGCAACAGTAGCTGTTTGCTGAGGATCGGAAGCCTTCACGTAAATAACATTACGTAATGGATTACTTTGCTCAAATAATTTAAAATCGTCCCCAAAATCTTTTACTAATTTGGTTAATTCATTTTCCTTTGTCGAATAGGTCATCTCTGCGATATCTGGCAATTTCTTTATTTTTTCCATGAGCGCTTTTTCAGCAGCTTTATCTGCTGTTTCATCGATTAACACTTTAATTTCAACATCGTTCTCTAAATCAGATGCTACTTTATTTAAATTCATCATAATAAGCGCGAATACGCCTACTAATATTAATGTAACTGTTACTGCACTCACTGAGGCAATAGTCATCCAGCTATTACGGCCAAGAGACTTAAAACTTTCTCGGAAGTGACGTTTTACCGTATTAAATTTCATAGCCGTAGTCACCTCCATGCTCATCACGGACAATCATTCCGCCTTCAATTGCAATTACTCGACGACGAATCGTATTTACGATTTCACGGTTATGGGTTGCCATTACAATAGTTGTACCTCTTGCATTAATTTCTTCGAATAAATTCATAATGTCCCAAGATGTCTCAGGGTCTAGATTCCCAGTAGGTTCATCTGCAATAACGACCTTCGGCACATTCACAATAGATCGTGCAATCGAAACACGCTGCTGTTCGCCACCTGAAAGTTCATTAGGGAACATTCTTGCCTTTTGCTTCAGTCCCACGAGCTCTAAAACCTCCATTACACGTCGGCGAATTTCTATAGGGTCTTCCTCGATTACCTCAAGTGCAAACGCTACATTTTCATAAACGCTCAAACGAGGTAGCAGTTTGAAGTCTTGGAAAACAACACCGATTTGACGACGTAAAAAAGGTACCTTTTTATTTTTCAATTCTGCTAGATTTATGCCATTAACAGTGATTTCTCCAGAAGTTGCTTTTTCCTCGCGGTACATTAATTTAATGAATGTAGATTTACCTGCACCACTTGGACCTACAACATAGACAAATTCACCTTGCTTTATGTTAACGGAAAGCCCATTTGTCGCAACAACGCCATTAGGGTACTTCTTTGTCACATTTTTCATTTCTATCATATTTAAACCACCTAAATCTCTTACTATGTAAGAGGTATTTCGTTACCTATTATAGCACTCTATTTCTCCCTTTTTTATTACAGTTTCATTTCATTACGTGGTAGTTCTTGTTATTTCGTTATTTGATTGCCATAAAAATAGCATAACCTCGACATAAAAGAAAACAGAAATCGAGCCCATTAGAGGAAAGTCGATTTCTGTTTTTCTTATGTTTTTAAGCAGTAAAAAAGCATTCAAGCTATGCTGTTTTGCATAGCCTGAATGCTTTTTATTAGTTAAATTTGCTGCTCGTCAGTTGTTGTATAGCGTACTAAAACTGCACCTGTTTTAGACTCACCTTCAATAAATAGACGATTAGCATTCTCTACTTCTTTATCAAAACGTACTACTTTTGATAAAAATTGATCCTGTGATTCAATTTTTGAAGCATCTTGAATACCAACATCTACTTTCCCAAAATTCGTAACAATTTTACCGCTTAACGATATTGTACGCGGCACATACAATTCAACGGCTCCTGCGACTGTTTGTGCTTTGATTTTCGATGAATTAGTAGAGCAAGTTGTGACAACAACATGTCCATTAACCGATTTTGCTTCAACTTCATCCAATGCGCCATCTAAATAGACACGGCCATTCAATGTTTCAGCCTCTAAATCTTTACCACGAACATTTGTAAATTCAATCGAACCATTAGAAGAATCCACTTCTGCCTTTCCAAAGTTAAACTTAGAGCCTTTAATCGCACCGTTTAATGTCTTTACTTTTAATTGCTCGAAATCCGTATCTTGTAATGTAACGCTACCGTTCATTAATCGTACTGATAATTTTTCTAATTTATCCTTTGGAACAAGTACTTTAACATTTACTTGAACAAGCTTTAGTTGACTTAAAATTCGTAGTGAATCTCCATCTTCTTTAACAACGAATTGCTCTAGGAAATTAGCACGTGTTTCTTCTTCACTATCATTAACAAGAGGTGCCTTTACTTTGCAAATGACTTGGAAGCTATCTCCTTCAGCAGTTTCTAATGAAAAATTGCCATTCGGTAATTCAGCAATTATTTTTTCTACATGTTCAGCTGCAACTTCTTCCGTATGTGTAAACTCGAATTTATCACCAAATGGAGAAGTGACATCAAATTCTTTTACCTTTTTTACTGCCGTATTCATCATGTCCATAAAGAGTGAACCGATTTGTGTTAAATCTTTACGGAAATCTCGCATTTCTTCTTGGAAATATTTAGAGAAATCTTCATCTTTTTGTGGTTGTTCATCTTTGTAACTTTCATTTTTAAATACTGACTCTTTTTCTGTTGAGGAATGTTGGTCCTCATTTGACACATCATTCATAACATTTTGAGTGGACTTGCTAGGTTGCTCTAATGCTTCTAATAATGTAATCGCCTCTTGCGCTGAAATTGTTCCTTTTTCCACAAGTTCTAAAATTCGTTGACGTTCATTTTGCATAATTAAAATAGCCTCCCTCAGTTCGTTATATTATTTATACGATTCATCTTGTGAAAAGTTTCACCTTAAAAATGAAAATATTGGGTATATATCTTTTTTTAGGATCATTACCATCCCGTGGAGGTTGATTTCCGTTCCGGTTGGGCGCTTTCCTGTGGGCGTCCGATGAGCCGCTTCACTTTGCTCCAGGGTATCGGGCCAACAGATGTTTTTTGCGCGAAAGCGAAGCGGCAGCAGCACCGATGTTGGTCACGAAGGCGTTATCACAGGACGTGATGCTTTTAGCCTTGGTTCCTCTATTTCCCCAAGGAGTCGCCCATGCCCCCACTACAATCAACTTATCCACATGACATACGTTTTAACATAATGTCATCCAACTTTTGATTTTTATCAGAACAGTTTTACGTTTTATCGCCCAACTTTTGATTTTTATCGACATCCGCTGCCGGGCGCACGTAAAAAAGTTCGCAACTCCCCTTAGGGAGTTTACGAACTTTTATTTTTTTATTGAGAAGCCTTGGCTAAAACAGCCTCCATACGCATACGATCTCTTGTTAATATTGGCTTTAAATATTTCCCTGTATAAGAGCCACTTACTTCAGCTACTTCTTCTGGTGTACCTGTCGCAACAATAGTACCACCTTTGTCTCCACCTTCAGGTCCTAAATCGATAATGTAGTCTGCTGTCTTAATGACATCTAAATTATGTTCAATTACTAGCACTGAATCGCCATTTTCTACAAGACGCTGTAAAACAACGAGTAAACGTGCAATATCATGCGCATGTAAGCCCGTTGTCGGCTCGTCTAAAATATAGAATGATTTTCCTGTTGAACGACGGTGTAATTCAGAGGCTAATTTTACACGCTGTGCCTCACCACCAGATAAAGTTGTTGCGGGTTGTCCTAATTTCATATAGCCTAATCCTACATCCACGATTGTTTGGAGCTTACGCTGGATTTTCGGGATATTTTCGAAGAATACTACTGCATTTTCAATCGTCATATCTAAAATATCCGCAATGCTCTTATCTTTATATTTCACTTCAAGCGTTTCACGGTTATAACGCTTCCCATGACAGACTTCACATGGCACATAAACATCTGGTAGGAAATGCATTTCAATTTTTATAATACCGTCACCACGACAAGCCTCACAGCGGCCTCCCTTAACGTTGAAGCTAAAGCGACCTTTTTTATAGCCACGTACCTTTGCCTCATTTGTTGTTGCAAAAACATCTCGAATATCATCAAAAACGCCTGTATACGTAGCAGGATTAGAGCGAGGTGTACGGCCGATTGGTGATTGATCAATATCAATAACCTTTTCTAGCTCATCAATCCCCGTTACTTCTTTATGTTCTCCCGGCTTCACCTTTGAACGATTAAGCTTTTGAGCTAATGACTTATATAAAATTTCATTAATAAGCGTTGATTTACCTGACCCTGAAACTCCTGTTACTGCAACGAATAAGCCAAGTGGTACATCAACCTTCACATTTCTAAGATTATTTTCCTTGGCACCTTTAATCGATAATTTGCGCCCATTCGGTTTGCGTCGCTCAATTGGCAGTGGAATAAACTTCTTGCCACTTAAGTATTGCCCCGTTAAAGAGTTTTCATTTTCCATTACTTCCTGCGGTGTTCCCGCCGCTACAATTTGGCCACCATGCACACCTGCACCAGGACCAACATCAATGAGGTAATCCGCCGCCAGCATCGTATCTTCATCGTGCTCGACAACAATAAGCGTATTGCCGATATCACGCATATTTTGCAGCGTACTAATAAGACGATCATTATCACGTTGATGCAAGCCGATTGATGGCTCGTCTAAAATATAGAGGACACCCGTTAATCGTGAGCCGATTTGCGTCGCGAGGCGAATTCGTTGAGCTTCTCCCCCAGAAAGTGTCCCTGCTGCTCGGCTTAACGTTAAGTAATCTAACCCTACATTGACAAGGAAGCCCAGTCGCTCTTCAATTTCTCGTAAAACAAGTCGAGCAATTTTCATATCCTTTTCTGATAAATCCAGCTCTTTAAAAAATGTATCAGCTTCCTGAATCGAATACTGTGTGACTTCACCAATATGCTTATCTGCTAGTTTTACAGCTAATGTTTCAGGCTTTAAGCGATAACCTTTACAAGAAGGACATGCTTGCTGCGCCATATATTTTTCCATTTGTTCACGCACGTAATCAGACGTTGTCTCTTTAAAACGGCGCTCCACATTACGTACAACACCTTCGAATTCAATCATTTGATCTCGCACATTGCCAAACTCATTTTCATAATGGAAGTGGATTTTATCTGTACCAGAACCATATAAAATTTTATCCATCTGTTCTTTCGGAAGATCCTTTACTGGGACGTCCATCGGAATATTATAATGATCGCATACAGCCTTTAATAACTGTGGATAATATTGAGAGCTTGTCGGTTCCCACGGTGCTATAGCATGCTCTAATAGACTACGATCCCAATCAGGCACTACTAAATCAAGATCTACCTCTTGTGTCGAGCCTAAGCCATCACAGCTTGGACAAGCTCCAAATGGACTATTAAATGAAAACATGCGAGGCTCTAGCTCACCGATTGAAAATCCACATAATGGACAAGCATGATGCTCACTAAATAATAATTCCTCATGCTCCATCACATCAACAAGTACACGCCCATCTGCCAAACGTAATGCTGTCTCTAAGGAATCACTAAGACGTGCCGCGACACCTTCCTTCATAACTACACGATCGATGACTACTTCTATTGAATGCTTTTTGTTTTTATCAAGTTCAATCGCATCATCTAAATCACGTAGCTCACCGTCGATACGTACTCGAACAAAACCTTGCTTTTTTAAATCTTCCAGTAGCTTTACGTGCGTTCCCTTACGCCCTGATACCATTGGAGCAAGTAACTGCATTTTCGTTCTTTCTGGATAAGTTAGTAAACGATCGACCATTTGCTCAATCGTTTGGGAGGTAATTTCAATGCCATGATTTGGACAAATAGGTTTACCGATGCGCGCATATAGCAAACGTAAATAATCATAGATTTCTGTTACTGTCCCAACTGTCGAACGTGGATTACGGCTCGTCGTTTTTTGATCGATTGAAATAGCAGGGGATAATCCCTCTATCGCATCGACGTCTGGTTTATCCATTTGACCAAGGAATTGACGGGCATAGGCTGAAAGGGATTCTACATAACGGCGTTGTCCCTCGGCATAAATCGTATCGAACGCTAATGATGATTTTCCTGAGCCTGATAAGCCTGTTAGCACGACTAGTTGATCGCGTGGAATTGTGACATTGATATTTTTTAAATTATGTGCTCGTGCGCCCTGCACGACTATTTCAGTATTTTTCACAAGCCGTTCACCCTTCTGATTTCAATTCAAATATTGTATCACGCAGCTCAGCAGCACGTTCGAAATCGAGTGCTTTCGCTGCTTCCTTCATTTCTACTTCTAGTGTAGCAAGTAACTGCTCTTTTTCCGCCTTCGTCAGCTTCTTACCTTTTGTTGCCTTCGTTACATAAGTCTCTTCTTCCTCTGCTACCTGTGTCGCACGAATAACATCAGGAATTTTCTTAACAATCGTTTTCGGTGTAATGCCATGCTCTTCGTTATACGCCATTTGCATTGTTCGACGACGCTTCGTTTCTTCAATCGCCTTTTTCATCGAATCCGTCATATTATCTGCGTACATAATGACATGGCCATTGGCATTACGTGCCGCACGTCCTATTGTTTGAATGAGTGAACGCTCTGAACGTAAAAATCCTTCCTTGTCAGCATCTAAAATCGCCACAAGGGAAACCTCAGGAATATCTAGCCCTTCTCGCAATAAGTTAATGCCGATTAGAACATCATAAGTACCTTTACGCAGCTCACGAATAATTTCAATTCGCTCTAGCGTCTTAATCTCTGAATGCAAGTACTCCACCTTTAAGCCCATTTCTTTCAAATAAGCTGATAAATCCTCTGACATTTTTTTCGTCAATGTTGTAACGAGCACTCGTTCATCACGAGCAATACGACCTTGAATCTCATCGATTAAATCATCAATTTGCCCTTCAATAGGACGTACGTCAATTTGTGGATCAAGCAGCCCTGTTGGACGAATAATTTGCTGCACCATTTCCGGGGTATGCTCAAGCTCATACGGGCCAGGTGTTGCTGATACATAAATAGCTTGATGTATATGTTTCTCATATTCTTCAAAACGTAAAGGGCGGTTATCTAGTGCTGATGGCAAACGGAAGCCATGCTCAACTAGCACACCTTTACGTGCTTGGTCACCGTTATACATCCCTCGAACTTGTGGCAAAGTAACGTGACTTTCATCGACAACAAGTAAAAAATCATCAGGGAAATAATCAAGTAGCGTATATGGCGTTGCTCCCGCTTCACGCAAGGTTAAATGACGCGAGTAGTTTTCGATACCTGAGCAAAAGCCCATTTCAGCCATCATTTCTAAATCATAGCGAGTACGTTGCTCTAAACGCTGTGCCTCCAATAATCTATCTTCTGCACGTAAAAGAGCTAGACGCTCCTCCAACTCTTTTTCAATATTTTCAATAGCTTTTCGCATTTTTTCTTCTCGTGTAACGAAGTGGGATGCTGGGAAAATCGCTACATGATCACGCTCTGCTAGTATTTCTCCAGTTAACGCATCCACTTCGCGAATTCGATCGATTTCGTCCCCAAAAAATTCCACGCGGATACATTGTTCGTCTCGGGATGCGGGGAATATTTCCACTACATCGCCACGTACCCGAAACGTCCCACGTGTAAAACTCACATCATTACGCTCATACTGTACATCGACCAATTTTCGAAGCAACTGGTTACGTTCAATTTCCATTCCAGTCCGCACAGATACGACCATTTCACGATATTCTTCTGGAGAACCTAGACCATATATACAGGACACGGATGCAATAATAATGACATCATCACGCTCGAATAATGAAGATGTTGCAGAGTGACGCAACTTATCAATTTCATCATTAATGCTTGAATCTTTCTCGATATAAGTATCCGTCTGCGGTACATAGGCCTCTGGCTGAAAGTAATCATAGTAGCTAACAAAGTATTCAACTGCATTATTAGGGAAGAACTCTTTAAATTCACTATATAATTGACCCGCTAATGTTTTATTGTGCGCCATAATAAGTGTCGGTTTTTTTACCTGTTTAATGACATTAGAAATCGTAAACGTTTTTCCTGTTCCGGTTGCACCGAGCAATGTTTGATGGCGTTTACCTGCACGTACACCCTCCACTAATTCCGCAATTGCCTGTGGCTGATCTCCATTAGGCGTATATGGCGCTTGTAAATCAAATGTTTGCACACATGTCCCCGTCCTTTCTTACCAATTTGATACATATATTTTAGCATAGCATTATTAAAATTTCGAACATTTAACGAACGAATGTTTGTAAATATTTTTTCATTTGTTATATTTAAGATATTCTAGATAGAACGTATGTACCGAAATGTTTAATGACAGCCTATCTATAAATAGATTACCCTTTCCAAATGTTAGCTAATCGAGATTGGAAGATGTAAATGCATCACATTAGAGGAGAAACGCTCAAGTGGGATGAAGAATTTGATCCGGTTAGCCATAGAACTGATCCAGTGGCCGATAGAAATGCTCAGGCAGGCTCAAAACTGCTCAATTCCCACGAAATTTTGATTCCCGCCACACTCCATATCCGCTCAGAACCTAAACAAATTCAAGATATTCAATACCAATCTTGCACATAAAATAGCAAAAAAATCCCGCCCACCAATAACGGTGAGCGGGCTCATCATATTATTCACTTGCTACTTGGTGTAAAGCTACTAGTTCGGTTGCGTATAGATGAAATGCCTTTTCATCTTTTTCATCGAGTGCTCTATCTATCAGAACCATGAGCTGCTCTTCACGATGCTTACGCTGGATATGATTTAAAAATAAATCTAAATAAATCTCGTTTAATAATTTCTCTGCCTCATCAACTTTCTTTGACTGACCCACGGCTTTTAGAAAATCTGTATACGAATAATATTTATCCAACGAATCTCACCTCGATCCTTTTCTAAATTATATGAAAATTGAAATTAAAATGCAATGCTTACGAACTGAAAATCACTTCGATTTACTATTAATCTCTTGCTGTTTCAAGCAATTCCTCTAAGCAATTGCTTGAAACAGCAATGGTTTTCTTCTTTTATCTATATTTTCTGAATTCAAATTTGTGTTTTACACTTCAATAATAAATAGAAAAAGGAGGCTTACATATATGTCAGCAAACTACGTCAATGCATATTTAATGTCTTTCAACACCTATTTACTTCAGCCAATTCAGTACGACTCTAAAATCTTCACACGGGTAATTGATAAGCATAATGAACTGATCGTCACACGAAAGCCAATGCATATATTACGAAAATCTTGTATTTCACTTGGAACAACCTATGAAGCAGCAAAACATTCCGCCAAACGCTTTTTCGGCAATCAGCATAAGCTTCCAATCGTTGTTGCTTATGATTACGGTTATCCATGTATTTTTTTTCCAACATATTCGCCAAACTCTGTCCACAATATTTGGATTGGGCTTCACGCCATTGCGAATATTGTACCGAGTAAAATGGGCTGTATCGTCACACTGAAAAATAATAAACAGATTGAACTGTCTATTCAATATGCTTCGATTAGTAAGCAATTTGTCAATGCATCGATGCTCTATAAGCATTACATGAATGAGCGTAAGCAAATTAGCCAAGACACTCCGTATCATCCACCTTTTTAAAAAAAGGTATCACCAGAACTAAAAAAACCCCCTCAAAAGCACAATTTCACTGTGCCTCTGAGGGGCTTTTATTACCCGATTTTTGAACGTAAGTATGCATTAATGAATGGATCTACATCGCCATCCATCACCGCTCCTACATTACCTGTTTCTTCATTTGTACGATGATCCTTCACCATTGAATATGGATGGAATACATATGAACGAATTTGTGAGCCCCAGCCGATTTCCTTCTGTTCACCACGGATTTCATCTAGCTGTGCCTGCTGCTTTTCGATCTCTAATTGATAGAGTTTCCCTTTTAACATCGTCATGGCTTTTTCACGGTTTTTAATTTGTGAACGTTCTGCCTGACATTGTACGACAGTACCAGTTGGAATGTGCGTAATACGAACAGCTGAATCTGTCGTATTAATATGCTGACCACCTGCACCTGTTGCACGATACGTATCAATTTTTAAATCCTCTGTACGAATATCAATTTCAATATTGTCATCGAATTCAGGCATAACATCACAAGAAACGAATGATGTATGACGACGACCTGAAGAGTCAAACGGTGAAATACGCACTAAACGATGGACACCTTTTTCTGCTTGCAAATAGCCGTAAGCATTATGACCCTTAATGGACAATGTTACAGATTTAATACCTGCTTCATCGCCTGGAAGATAATCAACGGTTTCGACTTTAAAGCCACGTTTTTCCGCCCAGCGTGTGTACATACGAAGCAGCATTGAGCCCCAATCCTGAGATTCCGTACCACCTGCTCCTGGGTGCAGCTCTAAAATCGCATTATTTTGATCGTATGGACCACTTAATAGTAATTGCAGCTCAAAATCGCCCATTTTTTGCTGGAATTCTACTAATTCATTGCCTAGCTCTTCATGCAATTCTTCATCAGGCTCTTCTCGCAATAGCTCTAGCGTCATATCTAGGTTCTCATGTGTTTCCAATAGATCTTTATATTCATTAACAATTGCCTTTAAACCATTGCTTTCATTAATGATTACCTGTGCGCCTTGCTGATCATCCCAGAAGCCTGGCTCAAGCATCATTTCATCTAATTCCTGAATGCGTGCCTCTTTGTTTTCTAAGTCAAAGAGACCCCCTAAAATCCGCCAATTTTCCGGCTGAAGTGTCTAACGCGTTACGTACATCTGCTAATTCAATCATTGTTAAATCCTCCGAACATTATTAATGGGGCCATCATACTTCATTTTTCAACCCCGTATCTCTTCATTATAACGTTTTTACGGCGGAAAACATACTTTTTTACAATACAGTATGATTTACAATAGTGTATCAATCCTTTTCAGCTTCATCGTCAAAGATAACGTTGTTCGCAATTCGTTGGAATACTCTACCTTGATCATATTGAACTAGTAAATGCTTCATTCGTTTCTCCAGTTTATATTTTAGTAAAAACGCTCTTTGAATTCTGGATTCGAATGCTCTGACACTTAGATCCACATTAAATTCATAGCCGTTCATAAAAATTACTTTTGTACACTTATTATCCACAGCTTGATAGTCCTCGATATGATGGACAGCAAACCATGTACATTCAGGTCGTAAATAAGACTTACTTGGAAACCATACAATATTACTTCGTTCATGAACAACTATGGGATTTTTATTCAGCTTTCCAAGTATCATTTTCGAGCCATCGAAAGCCCCTCGTAAGCTTGAACCAAAATAACGTAGATTATAATCCATTAATTTTGTCGGTGCTAATTTTGAAATATATTCGTTATCCCTTTCTATTACGCGTGTGCACAAGTTTCCATAAGCATCATACTCCGGTATATACAGCATCGTTTCACTACTCATGATGTCATCACAATGCATGTAAATCCTCCTTAAAATAATATTTATTTTTTCTAGTAAAGAGGAGTATACTAATAAATATATTGGTATACTCCAATGTATTTCCTCGAGAAGGTCTTCTAGGACTCCTATTCTCGAGGATTTTTATGTCCACACATGAATCACCCCCTTATCAAAAGAAAATAAGTTCAAATTCACAAAACTTTCATCCTATTCATGTATACTCATAATAAATCAGAAAAAAGTTATAAACATTACCCTTTTTATTGAACTATTTACCTATTGTTGTAGTATTATGTACCTTTTTCTGAATTTTCTAATATTTTTGTAGATTTAAGCTCTCTATCAAAACAAGCTCTCCTCTTCCTCTCTCGAGAATGTTATAAAATTGAAAAGTGCAATGTGTCGCACGCAAATGTTTCAGTAAATGGCCCATACCTTCTACCAACTGACGATTGTTAGCTAACCAATTCCAGCAAGAGTTATCAGTCCTTTTAAAATGTGAAGATTCCCTAAAACATAGAAAAAAAGACCATTTTAACATTCCGTTAAAATGGTCTTTTTCATAATCGTTAACTTATTGAGCTGCACCATGGCAGTTTTTAAATTTCTTACCGCTTCCGCACGGACATAAATCATTACGTCCGACATTTTCTGCCTTACGGACCGGTTGCTTTTTCGGAGCTGAACCGCTATCCTCTTTCGGATTAACAGCTTGACCTTTTGCAACTTCCTCACGCTCTAAATTATTATGGATTTCTGCCTTCATCGCATATTTTGCTACATCTTCGCGGATGGAAGCGACCATATCCTCAAACATAGCAAAGCCCTCTTGTTGATACTCACGAAGCGGGTCATTTTGACCATATGCACGAAGATGGATACCTTGACGTAGCTGATCCATAGCATCAATATGGTCAATCCATTTCGTATCAATTGAACGTAATAAGATAACCTTTTCAAACTCACGCATACGCTCGGGTGTAAGCTGTTCTTCTTTTTCATCATAACGTGCTTGGACAGCGTTTGAAATTAGCTGGTTAATCTCTTCTGCAGATTTACCTTGGAAATCTTCCACCTTCAGAACGCCTTCATCTAATAGGTTTGCTGCGACATAGTCATCAATTGCTTTTAAATGCCAATCCTTTTGCTCACCTTGCGTATACAATGCGACAACGTTGTCGATCGTTTCTTGAATCATAGACTCAACAAGCACACGCATATTTTCTGTTTCTAATACGTCATAACGCTCTTTATAAATAATCTCACGTTGCTGACGTAGCACATCATCATATTGTAAAAGACGTTTACGAGCATCGAAGTTATTACCTTCAACACGTTTTTGAGCTGACTCAACAGCTCTTGAAACAACTTTAGATTGTAGTGGCTGTGAATCATCCATCCCTAATTTCATCATCATGGATTTCATATTATCAGAGCCAAAACGACGCATTAATTCATCTTCTAGTGACAGATAGAATTGAGTAATCCCTGGGTTCCCTTGACGACCAGAACGACCACGCAGCTGGTTATCGATACGACGAGATTCATGACGCTCCGTACCAATTACCGCTAAACCGCCAAGCTCCATTACACCTTCTCCAGGTTTAATGTCTGTACCACGACCAGCCATGTTCGTAGCGATTGTTACTGCACCCTGCGTACCAGCATTCGCAATAATTTCGGCTTCACGCTCATGGTTTTTCGCGTTTAATACGTTATGTGGGATTTTATGTTTATCCAATAAATTCGAAATAATTTCAGATGTTTCAATGGCAACAGTACCAACAAGAACAGGTTGTCCTGCTTTATGGCGCTCTGCAATATCTGCTGCCACCGCTTTATATTTTCCTTCCATCGAAGCAAAAATTAAGTCTGGACGGTCATCACGAGCTATCGGCTTATTCGTAGGGATCGCCACAACACTCATATTATAAATATTACGGAATTCCTCTTCCTCTGTTTTCGCTGTACCTGTCATACCTGAAAGTTTTTGATACATACGGAAGTAGTTTTGGAATGTAATTGTCGCCATCGTCATCGATTCATTTTGAATCTCTACGCCCTCTTTGGCCTCAATCGCTTGATGTAGTCCATCCGAGTAACGACGACCTTTCATTAAACGACCTGTAAAGCCGTCAACAATAATGATTTCGCCTTCTTGTACAACATAATCAACATCATTATGCATACTTACATGCGCTTTTAACGATTGATTAATCGCATGGTTTAAACGTACATGCGTTAAATCAAATAAGTTATCAACGCCAAATGCTTTCTCTGCTTTTTCAACACCAGCATCTGTTAACGTAACACCTTTTGTCGACTCTTCATATGTGTAATCCGTTTCCGCACTTAACATACGAACAAACGCATTAGACTGTTTATAAAGCTGCGCTGATTTCCCAGCCTGACCCGAAATAATTAATGGCGTACGCGCTTCATCAATTAAAATCGAGTCAACCTCATCGATTACTGCATAATGTAGCGGACGTTGTACACGTTCCTCTTTATAAAGCACCATATTATCACGTAAATAATCAAAGCCTAGCTCATTGTTTGTACTATACGTAATATCAGCTTCATAAGCTGCACGTTTTTCTTCTTTCGACAGGCTATTCAAGTTTAAACCAACTGATAAGCCTAAGAAATTATACAGATGCCCCATTTCTTCAGCATCACGACTCGCTAAATACTCGTTGACTGTTACAACATGCACACCTTTACCAGTAATGGCATTCAGGTAAACAGCCATCGTAGCCGTTAACGTTTTACCTTCCCCGGTTTTCATCTCCGAAATATTACCTTCATCAAGTGCAGCAGCACCCATAATTTGTACACGGAATGGGTACATCTCTAACACACGCTTGGACCCTTCTCGACAAACAGCAAAAGCTTCCGCACGAATCGAATCTAAATGCTCTCCGTCGGCATAACGTTTTTTAAATTCTTCTGTTTTCGCTTGTAATTGATCATCTGAAAGCTGTTCCATTTGAGAAGCGAATCCCTCAACCTGGTCAGCGATTTTTTCTAATTTTTTTAGTTCACGTTTATTGAAATCAAATAATTTATTTAATAGGTTTACCATGAATTTTTTCACTTCCTATATAGTCTCAACTTTCATTTTACCATTGTATAACAGATTCATGCAAACAGAGTCCCTAGCATGAAAAGAAATCATATCAATTTGGTGAAAAGATATACCTGCATTCATCCCACCACCTATAGAGGTAATAATTTCCACTGAATGAAGATAAAAAAGGCTCCCGCTTTGGCGAGAGCCCTTGTACATATTAAAGTTTAAGTTGTTTCAATTAAGCCGTATTTACCGTCTTTGCGTTTGTAGACAATGTTTGTGCCATTTGATTCTGCATCTGTAAAGATATAGAAATCATGCCCTAGCATATTCATTTGTAAAACAGCTTCTTCTTGATCCATCGGTTTTAAATCAAATTGCTTTGTACGAACAATTGAATATTCTTCTTCCTCTGTTGTTGCATTAGCTGCTGCTTGAGAAGTAGCAAAATAAAGGCCTGTACCTTCGCGCTCACGGAATTTACGGTTTACCTTTGTTTTATGCTTACGGATTTGACGTTCTAATTTATCAACGATTAAGTCAACCGCAGCATACATATCATTATGACGCTCTTCTGCACGAAGAGTTAAGTTCTTCATTGGAATTGTAACTTCCACTTTTGTTTGCTTGTCATTATAAACCTTTAAATTTACGTTAGCGTTGGCGTTAACATCTTCGTTAAAATAACGTTCAACTTTGTCGATTTTGTTCTCAACATATTCTCGAATAGCTGGAGTTACCTCAATATTTTCACCGCGAATGTTAAAGTTTAACATGTAAACTCCTCCTTTATAACTGCTATACTATATATTTCTACACAAGTGTGCGAAATTCCTCTAAAATAATTCTTTTTTTCACAAAAAAATTTTTTCCTGCAATAATGGGCAGTATCGGCGAAAGCAAAAGAAGTTAGGTGAGGGATGAACAAAATCCGTCCCCCACTGATGAATGTTTCACTTTATAAATGAATGTTATTTAATTTTGCCTCATCCGCTTCTTTTCTTCGGCGCAGCTTCAACTCTTCGACAATCAAATCTTCAACCGATTCTTGATTATTAAAATTCACACCATACTGCTTACCATTACCAAAAGGCCGGCTCCAAATAACTTCACCATAAGCTCGTACCTCTCTCGTATCCAGAATAAAGCGTAAATCCAAAGGACGAGGATTAACACCTAAATCCACCTCAGTAAACATTTTTAACCCTCGTGGACTTATATCAAGCAAATCAGCCATTGCCGTTTGCGCTTGATTGACTCTACCATTCTCGTATATTGCAAAAGTCATTTTAACAGGCTCCTCGAATTTAAATCGAAAGCCTTCTTGGCGCTTAAATATCATCTTCCCACCTCAATACTATTCTAAACATCTATTTAGCTTGATTATGACACGGTGCATGTTTTACATCTAGAGGGAATAAGTAACATATTTTGCCGGATAAAGACCTATTTTATGACTAAATCAATTACGCCTCGGCATAATTGCGTCCGGAATCGGCTTTATGCTTAGGCCTGCATGATGCAGGTCAGTTAGCCGTTGCCACGTGGCGTTCTTAGACTGAGTTCCTCTATTTCAGCGGATGTTTGTACACCCGCTGAAAGAAGTTAAACGGTTCCCTTTTGTATGATGTAAAGGTCGCATCTCGTATTTTTCGCAAAGAAAAGAGACCATCTTGAACGATGGCCTCAATGTTGTCTAAATTTGTCCAGTGTTTCCCTGACCGTATTGCTGCTGTCGATTGATGCGAATAACTTCCTTCCATGTATCACGGAATTCCGTCACTAATCCCTCAACTTCTTCAATAATAGCGACATCACTTTGAATGTTTGCCTCGACTAAACGATGGTTGATATATTCATAAAGGGCAAACATATTTTTTGACACTTCGATGTCCATATTTAATGTCGCCATCAGCTCGCTAATGATCGCCTGTGCTTTAATAAGATTTGTATTTTTTTCCTCGACATTTTTTTCGTGAATCGCGTGTTTTGCTTTGTGCAAGAACTTTAAACATCCATTATAAAGCATTAACGTCAGCTCACCAGGGGAAGCAGTGGTAACACTGTTTTGTTTATACGCGTTTTGTGCTGTTAAATTTGCTGCCAATAAAGGACAACTCCTTTTAAAAGGTTACTTATTTACTATTTTAAACCATCTTACGAAGAAAAGCTAATAGATCAATTACGCCTCGGCAGAATTGTTGCTGTCGCTTCGCTTTCGCACAGATAAACAATGCGTCAGGATTTTGAATTGTGTAATTACAATTCACTCCTTTTAAAATCCATGACATCCGCCGGGGCTTTATTTTCCATATAGCTGGCGCCGTTCGCCAGGCTAAATAGAGATAAAATGTTAATTCTTTTTGTCATAATACATACCATCCATTACACGAACATTCGAGTAAGGATTGAAGTATTGCTCTTCACTTTTTTTCGTTTTCTGTAGGTTTGCCATATCCTGTTTTACGGCCCTCATGACAGTAGCCAATCGTTCTTTTATCCCATTATCTAATTCAAGTAACGTTCGATGAATGCGATTCTGTTCGTCGAATTGAAAGCCTTCTTGAACTAAATCTTCAATAATTTCACCACGTTTGTCCAATATACTGTTGATATTATCAATATACTCATCGCGCTCTTCACCTTTTGGAATGTCACCCAAAAGTTTGAATAAATTAGCTGATACTTGTAATAGTTGATCTATTAGTTGCATAATATTCTCCTACCTTGCTAATTAGAAATCTCAACCTGCACCTTGCATGAACATACTAGATTGCTGGTTTCCTTTGTTTATCGCTTGCTCCATAGCCGTAAATTGTTTCCAGTAGCGAGCTTCAATATTCTTCAATTTAGCTTGTAATTTAGTAATGCGATCATCAGATTCAACAATTTTCTTACCCAAACTATATGATTGATCTGTTGCACCCTCTCTACCAGCCTTTTTTTCAATATTTTTAGTAAGTGCATCAATCTCATTACGTAAACGTTGAGTAATACCTCGTGAATCTTGTGTAACTTTTCTACCTTTTTCATCAGTTGTCGTAGTTACACTACCTGTATTAGCAAACATTTGAACAACTTGATCAGGGTCTTTCGCTAGTGCTGCATCCAGTTTGCCTTCATTAATTTCTAATTTTCCACTATCTGATAACTTCTTAGATGTTGTAATGCCAATTTCAGCTAATGAATCTATTGTGTCGTCACCAAGTCCGTTTACCGATGACATAAACTGCGTACGGATTTTAGATAAGCCATCTCGAATTAAGGAATCGCTACGTAATAAACCACTTTTTGCTTTTTCATCCCATAGCTTTTGTTCGTTTTCAGACATATCTTTACGTTCTTCACTTGTTAGTGGTGGATAGTCACGATATTTCTTCTCTTTTAATAAACTATTTAGCGAATCTACCATCTCATTATAAGTTTTAACAAACTCTTTAATAGTATCTTTTATACTATTGGTATCAGTTGTTGATGTAAGATTTACAGCCGCTACAGCTGGAGAAGTATCGTTTTCCACGCTATCCGATGCTGCTTTTGCATTATCATAAGATTTTTGCGCTTCATCTAGACGTTTTTGACCCGCCACTGCATCGTTTTCTGCTGTTTTATACGCTGCTTCATTATCGGTATTTATTTTCTCAATGGCACTGAACTGTTGAAAATCTTCTAAGTCACCACTTAAATCAGCTAATTTATTTAAATCTATTCGATCCATCTTGCCGAATTTATCTTTAATAGCGTCATCTTTCCCTGCCAAAATTTGATCGATTTCACTATCTGTTTTTCCTTTAATATCGGATAAGAAAGCTATATCATCAGTAGTTAAATCATTTAAAAATTTCTTATCTAGTGCTTTATATGAATTTTCAAAATCAACTTGATGTGCACGTTCAAGCAAAGCTGGACCATCCGGGCTTTGTAATGCCTGTAAATCGTCAGATGACAGTCTTAATAATTTTGCTTTTTGTTCATCTGTTAAGCTGGAATTATTGATAGATGATTTAATACTATCAGCATCTGTGTAATCAATGTTCAAAGATTGCAGGTCAGTCAAATCATTAGAGTTGAGGAGAGCAACCATCCCTATATTTGTGAACTTATTAAATTTTTCTTGTTGTTCTGCTGTTAAATTATTTTCACCGAAAGTATTCTTATATGCATTTTTATACGTACTATCTCGATAGCTTTCATATGCAATAAGCTTACTCTCTCTCTCTGCTTCTAAACCAGGTAGTGCAGCCTTTGCATTATTTAATTCTACTTGTGCTGCTGCCAAGCGATCAGCTGCACCCGATTTAGCATTGAATGTTGACTTTAGTGATACCTCAAAGCCTGAGATTGTAAAAGTATTTGATGAACGCTCCATTGAAATGCCATTTACTTTAAAGATTGCATTTTTACCTGAACTTGTTGTCGCACTATCCATACCTAATGCATCAAACAGTTCCTCTCCATTTCCAAACACAATTTCACCGGTACCACTTTTTGCACTACCTGAGTTATTTGCAGTTAGTGACAGTTGTCCATTTTCAAATAATGCTGTAACACCTGCATTGCTTTGATTGATTCTTTTTACTAAATCGTCAACTGTGTCTTTTGTTGGATCGAAGGTAATTGTCGTTGCCTTTTCTGCCAAATTACCATTTTTATCAATAGCTTGAATCTCTACTGACGTAACAGAATCCCCTACCAAAGCAGACAACTTTGTTGTTCCTGTATACCCTGTTTGTCTACCAATCATTTGGGTTGATGTAGCTAATTGTGTAACACTTTCAATATTGAGCGTGCCAGAAGCTGTGTTTGTTGCCTTTACAGTGGCTAAGTTTTCATTAGAAGATGTGGCTGTTTTTTTCATCATTTGACTTTGTAAAAATGTATTTTTGAATAAAAAGTCATCTAGTTTTTTCAGTGTTGTGTTTACATTGCGATACGCATCACGTTGCCATTCGTATGTTTGCTTTTTTTGAAAAACTTTATTCAAAGGCACCCTCTCTGCCTGCATCAGCTTCTCTACAATACTATCAATATCCATCCCTGACGCTAATCCGCCCATTCTCATTACCATGTTTATTTCCTCCCAATTCCCGTTTAAATTTTCTCGTCTACAATCATTCCAACCATTTTTTGCATTTCATAGAAAGCATCTAATAATTTTTTAGGTGGAATTTCCTTAACAACTTCCTCAGTATCACAATTCACTATTGTCACATAATAGCGTTCCAAGCCTTCATGATAAACAAATTTCGAAGAACTGTTATTTATCCCCAAAAATTCATTTACAACGTCGACAGCTTGTTTTAGTTTTTCTTTTGAAATTTCCTGCTCTTCTCCAACCGTAGATGTATCTTCTACTACCGGTTGAGAGCTTGTTACTGTTGAAACATTAGGCGTCATATTTTCCTGCACATTGATTGCTTTTGTATCAGTTGGTACAGTAATCTTATCAATTGACTGCCCTTGCGATGCAATACGCATTTAACTCAACCTCCTAAACTTTTCAATTGCTTACCATTATTATCGGAAGCATTTTGTATACTTTCACGTTTTTTGGTAAACAAATGCTTAGTATCTTGATTAAGTCTTCAATTCATTTTTTAGACAAGCTGTAGTTAAAAAAACTCGAAATCAGACAATAAGCCGAATTCGAGGATTTTTTAAATTTTTAATTAATAATTTTTCTCATATACTCTTCTATATTAATTATGGCTTCAAATGCTTCTGTTTCGCTATCCTTTCGTACTCCAATGTAAATCTTACATTTTGGTTCTGTTCCAGAAGGTCGAATACAAATCCATGAACCATCTTTTAATCTATATTTGAGAACATCCGTTTTTGGTAAAGATAATGCTTGTTTCTCTCCGTTTGCAAGATACTTAAAACCAACTTTGTAATCTTCTTTTGCTATAACTTTGATTCCAGCTATTTCGATAAGTTGCTTGTTTCTAAAGTGCTCCATAATATTGGTTATACGTTTCTGCCCCTCTATCCCCTCATATGTAAATGACAACAAATTTTCTTGATAATATCCATGTTTTTGGTAAAGGGAGTTCAGTACATCTAAAAGTGTTAAATTTTGTTCTTTGTAATAAGAAGCCATTTCTGCAGTTAAGAGCGCAATTTGTACTGCATCTTTATCTCTTGTAAAATTTCCTGCTAAATACCCGTAGCTTTCTTCATAGCCAAATAAAAATGAATGCTCACCAGTAGTTTCAAACTCTGCGATTTTCTCAGCAATATACTTAAAACCTGTAAGTGTATTTATTGTTTGTATGTTGAAACTATCTGCAATTGCTGTCCCTAACTCTGAGGTTACAATAGTTTTTAACATTGCCCCATTCGAAGGTAAAGTTCCTACTCGTTGCTTTGCAGAAAGTATATAGTTTAACAACAGAGCTCCAAGCTGGTTTCCAGAGAGAAGCTGATAATGTTCCCCATTAAATATCGCTACACCAAGACGATCAGCATCTGGATCTGTAGCTAGTATTAATTCAGCTTCAACTTTCTTCCCTAAAGCAATCCCCATTTGAAAGGCAAGAGCTTCTTCAGGATTGGGATACAACACTGTTGGAAAATCGCCATCTTGATTAGCTTGTTCGTTAACAATATGTACATTTGTAAAGCCTGCCTCTTTTAAAGCACGCTTTGTCGGCACAAGACCCGCACCATGCAAAGGAGTATAGACTATGTTTACATCCTTTTTACCATTAACTTGAACAAGTGTTTTTAGAGCAGCATTATACGCATCATCCAATTTTTCTAGCATCTCAATGCAATAACCCGATGTAAACAATTCACCTTTTGTTAGGGAATGAATTTTAAAAATATCGTTTACACTTTTCATATGTTCAGAGACTTCATCGGCAAATTGAGGTGTTAACTGTGCTCCATCTTGACCATATACTTTAAAACCATTATATTCTTTAGGATTATGACTTGCTGTAATAACTACTCCGGCATAAGCCGCTAAATATCGAATAGCAAAACTTAATTCAGGAGTTGGTCTACTTTCACTAAATACATAGCTTTGTATACCATGCGCAGCCAAAACTCCTGCTGTTTCATAAGCAAATTCCTGTGAAAAATGTCGTGTATCATACGCAATAACGACACCACTTATTTTCGCCGCTTCTCCCTGACATTCAATTTGACGAGCTAATCCTTCAGCTACTAAACGAATGGTATGAATATTGATACGATTTGTGCCAGCTCCTAGCTTTCCCCTCATCCCACCTGTACCGAAAGGAACTAATTGATAGAAATGATCTTCTATCGCTTGTTTATTATTAGTAATTTCCAGCAGTTCATCTTGATACATACTATTCGCTTTTTGTCGCCATAACTCATACAACTCTCTATGCACGAACCTTCACCACATCTTCCTTTAACAACTCTAACATTTTCTTTTTATATGCTTCTACACCAGGCTGATCAAATGGATTTACCTCAAGTAAGTTAGCACTGATAACACACGCTTTCATAAAGAACATCATCAAATATCCAACATGATATGCATCTAATTTTGGCAATTCTATACGAATAACAGGTACGCCACCTTCTTCATGTGCAAGTGCTACCCCATCTTTTGATGTTGCATTTACCTCATTCATTGATCGACCAGCTAAATAATTCAGACCATCTATATTTTCAATAGAAAAAGGGATTTCAATATCTTCTTCGATATTATCAAAGTGAATAAGTGTTTCAAACATTATACGACTACCATCTTGAATAAATTGTCCAATAGCGTGTAAATCTGTCGAATAGTTCACGGTTGAAGGATATAGCCCTTTATGCTCTTTCCCTTCACTTTCTCCAAATAGCTGTTTCCACCATTCATGCAATTTATTAAGTCTTGGCTCAAACGAGGCAAGCAGTTCAACTGAATAACCTTTTTTATATAATGCATAACGATTACAAGCATAATCGACTGCACTATTCGCTTCACTAGAAAAATCTAATTCCGCTTGTCTTCCCCCACGAACAAAAGCTTCTATATCAATACCTGCAACTGCAATTGGTAATAATCCTACTGGCGTAAATACAGAATAACGTCCTCCAACATCAGACGGAACAGTAAATTGGCGATATCCTTCTTTTTTGGCAATTTGCTTTAAGATTCCTTTTTCAGCATCAGTAGTAACAATTATTCTTTTACATGTCTCCTTACCATATCTTTGCTCCATATATTTTTTCACAACTCGAAAGGCAAGCGCAGGCTCCATCGTTGAACCAGACTTTGAAATAACATTGACATAAACGTCCTTCGTATCTAAATAAGACAATAGCTGCTTTAAATAGGCACCACTCATATTATTTCCAGCATATAAAATTTCGACACCATTATTAGTATGGAAATAAGGAGTTAGAGCATCAATCACCGCACGTGCACCAAGAAAAGAACCACCGACACCAATAACTAGAAAAATTTGTGCTCTTGAATTTATCTGATTTGCAACATTTTGAATCGTAAAAAGCTCTTGCATAGTAACAGGATTATAATGCTGCATGCACGGATTTTCTGAAATTTTCATTTTAGGAAGATTAGCTAGTGGATGAAAATTAATCATATCGTCAACTCCTGTTAAAAACAGCTTACTCTTTTAAGAGCAAGCTGTGTGTTGTACTACTTATTTCGGCTGTTTTAGTAATTCTTTAATATTCGACACAATTATTGATAAATCTTCTACTGTCATATTTGGATGAATTGGTAACGTTAAAGCTTTTTCATACCACTTTTCAGCAATTGGACATATTCCGCGTTCATACCCCAACTGCTGATAATATGGGTGCCAATAGACAGGAATATAATGTACATGAACTCCTATATTCAAAGATCTCATTTGTTCAAACACAAACTTACGCGATATTCCCTCAAGCTGAAGCACATACAAATGCCAGCCGGAATTAGTTCCCTCTAGCTGCTGCGGAACGATAATTCCTTCTATATCTTGAAATGCCTCCGTATAAAATGCTGCAATTTCACGACGTTGTTGGATAAACTTATCAATTTTTGTCATTTGTGATAAACCAAGTGCTGCTTGTAAATCAGTCATTCGATAATTATAGCCGAGGTCAGTCATTTCATAATACCAACCACCTTGATCAGCTGAATAGTCCGTTCGTTCAATACCATGACTACGGAATAGTTGTAATTTACGATAATATTCCTCATTATTCGTTACAATAATACCGCCTTCAGCTGTCGTTATTGGCTTAACGGGATGGAAGCTAAACATTGTCATATCTGCCTGTGTACCAACTTTTTTTCCTTTATATTCAGCACCAAGAGAGTGAGCACCGTCTTCAATCACAACTAGATTGTGTTCACGTGCGATATCCATAATTGCATCCATGTCTGCTGGTTGACCTGTAAAATCAACTGGGATAATTGCCTTTGTATTTGATGTAATCTTATTTCTTATCTCTTCAGGATTAATATTGTAAGTTTTTGCATCAATATCTGCAAAGACAACCGTTCCTCCCAAATAACGCGCACAGTTAGCGCTAGCCGCAAATGTAATCGGTGAAGTAATTACCTCATCTCCTTCACCTATCCCAGCTGCGTAACAGGCTGCATGAAGTGCTGCTGTTCCATTGCAAAAAGCAACTGCATATTTGGCACCCACATAATCAGCAATTGCCTGTTCAAACTGTTGAATTTTTGGACCTTGTGTTAAAAAGGGCGAACGCAATGTTTCTAGAACGATTTGTATATCGTCTTCATCAATCGATTGGCAACCGTAAGAAAGAAATTGATCGAGTTTTTTCACAGTAAAAGCTCCCAACATAAAGGTGTTCCCTTTTTCACATCTAGCTTAACAGTTTTTCCAAGTACTAAATCATAGTATTTTGTCGGTAGGCCTAATCCTGGTCGAACATTTCGTAGATTCTCCTCCGTTAAAACATCGCCTGCCTTTAAATCTTCTCCTATATATAAAGAACGTCGGAATTTTGTTGAATCCTTTTCAGCTTCAGTTGGACCATATTGAATTTGACCTAAGCTTTGCCATGCTCGCTCTGTTTCCTCTACTAGCATTTTTAACTCATGTGGCTCCATTGAAAAGGCAGAATCAACTCCTCCATCAGCACGTGAGGTAGTGAAATGCTTTTCTATAACAGTTGCTCCAAGAGTTACGGCAGCAACCGATACACCAACACCCATCGTATGGTCTGATAAGCCGATCTCCGTATCAAAAAGCTCGCGCATATGGGGTATAGTGGCTAAATTAGAGTTTGCAGGCGTTGCTGGATATGTACTTGTACATTTTAATAATACAATTTGATGGTTCCCTTCAATTCTCGCAGCTCGAACTGCTTCGTCAAGCTCTGCTGCTGTTGCCATACCAGTCGAAATAATAATTGGTTTACCAGTTCGAGCAACTTTTCGAATTAACGGTAAATCCACATTTTCAAAGGATGCAATTTTATAAGCAGGTACATTCAAAGTTTCTAAAAAATCGACAGCTGTTTCATCAAAAGGTGAACTAAAAGCTAATAAGCCATGTTCTTTTGCACGATTAAAAATTGCCTCGTGCCATTCCCAAGGAGTATAGGCCTCTTTATACAAATTATATAGAGAATTTCCTTTCCAAAGGTTGGCATCGTCTTGAATAAAAAACTCATCTGTGTGTACATCTAATGTAATTGTATCAGGTGTATACGTTTGTAGCTTTAACGCATCCACACCAGCTTCAGCTGCTAAATCTACTAAATGCAAAGCTCTTTCTAATGATTGATTATGATTACCAGACATCTCTGCAATAATAAAAGGCTTTGCATGCTTGCCAATCTCTTTATGTCCAATTTTAATCATGCTAACAACTCCAGTATTTGTGATAACCAAGCATTTGGTTGTGATGTGGCTGTTAATTCTAAACTTGTTCTTTCTAACTTTTTAGCATCTATATTACTTAAATTATTGAGTAAAGTTATATATGAATTCACTGTGATATCTGCATGCCACCCCAAATTGATTACTGCTCCAAGCTGATCTGCATAGTTAGTTGTAATAAGCTGATTGTCAGCAACAATAGTACTCGAAGATGGGAGTCCAACATAGCAACGTTCCCACATTGAACCACCACCAGCTCCAATAGAAAAATCAGCTTGTTCCATTAGCTCTGCCATATATGAAATTTGACAATGATAATGGTAATTTCGTTCACGACAAATTTGCTCTATTGTTTCTTTATGAACATTTCCATTGCCTACAACAATATCTACATGAGAAAATTTCGATTTTTCTAATGCAGTTAATATTTTCATCGTTTCATTGGTTGGATCAGTTCCTCCCATAAACACAAGAAGACGTTGAATATTTCGATTACGACACCTATATTGCTTACGAACCTCAATAAATTCCTCACGCATAATTAAATACTTTGGTCCAAGTAATTTCACACAATAATCCGGTACTAGTCCCTCATAACGTCTCTCAAAATTCGGCACAACATTTTGATCAAGCAATAAATCACAATCATGTGCTCTTGCCAAATCATCAATCACCATTAGTTTTTTTGTATAAGGACGAATAGTTTGTTCCCATTCCATACCAATCCCGTAATGATCAATAATATAAAGGTCTGCATGTTCAGCTTTTGCAATAGTTTCATGGCCTTGTTGTGCAACAAAATCTATTAAATTGCCAGCATGTGGCTCCATCCAAAATAGAACATTACAACCTTCCCGCTTTAAATTATGAGCGATTGTTAAACATCGCATAACATGACCGCTTCCGATTTCAACTGATGCAGCGGTACGAATAATTATTTTTTTCATTAAATCACCGGCTTTTGTTCAATATGTGCATTTAATTTAGCAACCTCAGGCGTTTCTCTTAAATAACGAATAACCTCTGAACTAGACACTAGTGGGTCATTAAAATGCTTGGCTACTGCCGAAATTAGTTCATAATCTTCCGAAGTATCTAATGTGATACGTAGTTCAGGTGCTATTCGATTTGTCGGTATCTTATATGTAACCGCATTAAATTCTTCAGGAAATTCATAAGCGTAATAAGTGACATGCTCACGATGACGTGGTTCAGTCCCGATTTCGTGTATTCGTAAAAGGGACTCATAGGAAATAAGTTCAACTGCTAAACCACGAGGAAGCTCTCCATTCATTAATACAATGTCCTTCTGCTCTGTTTCCATTAACGAAACAATCTCACTTGCCATTTCATAATCAACAAATGGACAATCTGATGTAACACGCATAACATAATCAGGGTTATACATTTTAGCACATTGTACATAACGATCTAGCACATCATCTTCTGAGCCTCGGAAATATGCTACTTGGTTTACCTCACACCACCTAGCTATTGCATCATCTTGTGACAACACGCTCGTCGCAACAACTACGTTACTAATCCCTTGAATAGCTTGGCAGCGTTTAATACTGTATGAAAGTACATCTAATTCACCAAGCGATTTCAAAATTTTCCCCGGTAAGCGTGATGAGCCCATTCTCGCTTGAACAATGACAATTGTGTTCATATCTGCACCTGTGGGATATATTTATTAAATTTACTTCCAACCTCTTGCCAGCGTTCCTTTGTCATTTCAAAGATGTATACATCATGCCACACGCCATTTTTACAAATATGATGCTCGTAAATCCCAACTGCAAGTGCTCCTTGCTTACTATGTAGTTTTTGTACGCCCTCATTAATATCCATTACTTCCCCAATTAACTTTTCTATTCCAAGCTCTTTAAAGGCATAATTATATATATAAGCACCTATAAATCCTGCGAGCATTGCATATTTCAAATCTCCTATATAGAAATTCCAAAATCCCCGTTTATGTCTCCAGTTAATATCTGTTATAGAAATAAACCCGATTAATTCTCCTCGGTATTCCATCAGCCAGTACCGGCCATTTTCATTTTTTCGTATAGAGGAAAGCCATTTCCTCTGATTTTCTAGGCTGTATTCAATGTCTGTATACATATAGCGTGTTATATGCTCACTTGTGCGCCAATCTAAAATTTGCTGAAGATGCTGTTCTTCAATAGGAATCCATCTCATATAATCACTACTTCCCTCGTAAACGATGTTAAAAAGTTCTGCCCGTCCCATACCCCGCTAAAATCTAGAGCTTTGCCAATTGGTACAATTCGATCGATGCCACGTGTTGAAATAGTATCAACTAGCTCTTGAAGTTCCTCCCGGTCAAAACCATAATAAGTAAGCGTTTGATCCTTATCAGTCAGCACATCTGCTAAATTAGAGAGTTTTTTTACATGAAACTCATAGAACAAACCACCACCACAATGGCGTTCTCGTACATCAGCAGATAAATCTGCGAACACCACACGCGAAAAGTATTTACTCAATTCTAATTTCTCAACTTCTCTTTCTGTTGCAAGCATTAAACTTGTCGTATATTTTAAAACCTGTGTTGCAGCCATTACCTTGAACTGTTTTTGGTGAATTTTTTGCTGGAATGCCATCCAAAAACGATGAATCGCTGTCTTATTATCTCCACACCACGTCACTAACCTCGGTGATGAGCATGCCATTTGGTCAAACCAAAATACATCATTGTAAAATTTCTCAAGTAGGTTATCTAGCTGTACATCGTCTATTTCTGATACTGTATCACTATTTAATACCACTAGTGAAAAACGATCTGGGAAGGCTAGCTCATTGGCAAATGGTGCAAGCGGTACTTTTCTTATGGTACGAATCGTTTCATCTCCGCCCCAAATGACACGTGTATGACAAGCTTCACTTATTACTGCTGTAGCATTTTCATCATGCCCATATGTACATATTATCGTCTGTTTTGCGATTTTTTCAAATTCAGCGTTTGCTAATTCCTCTACAATAATTTGCATAAGCGCAGTTAATCCATTTTGTTCCTTACTAGAAATTCGAATAACATTTCGATTGCCTGCTAATAACGACAACATCCATGAATATACGAAAATTGTATCGACATTTGAAGGGGCAATATGAAAAACTGTACCACGTGCCCGTACGATTTTTTCAGCTCCACCTTGTAAAAAATCAGTTTGCAAACTCTTTATATTCGCCTTACGTAACCAGAAGCCTAAAGCCACAACCTCTGGCTTCTCACGTAAACGAAGGAAGCGTTTAGATAAAACCTGTGTAAAATCCACTACTACTTCATCAAATGGTTGATATGGAATTTGCGTAGATAGTTGCTCTAATGCTACTTCAAACTCAGTATTTTTCGGCCAAAATAGCTTCATTATCTCGCACCTCCTTGAAACGTATCACTACAGCCCCGTAGCTCTGCTTTGGGAATACGACCAGCAACCGAAAAGTATTTTCCCCTCCAGCCACACTTACAATCATCTTCGCCATGAATCGTTCCTAAATCCTCTGTCAATAATGAATGTCCTGGGTAGCTTTTAGGCAGTTCACTCATCACTTGAATAAGCCCCTGCTCTCCGTATGGTACTGGCTCAAATGTAACTGGATTACGAATAATGATATCGGCATAGCTCGGCGTATGTAAATGCCCTTTACTACATTCTACAAAAATCGAACCAACTTGCTCCACCATGCCATAATAATTATGTACCTCACGAATACCTAATTGCTCATATAACAAACGATTAAACGTCAGAGAGTCAACGGCCTCATCCTTCAGCTTCTTCCAACCGCCCCCATGGATTAAAATACTATCCCCAAAATTAATATCCAATCCTAGCACTTTTGCTTCCTTATATACATACTGCCAAATCATAAATGTAAAGCCGAACAATAAAATCTTTTGATCCCTAAATTCCTGTAAATACGCATACAAGCCTTCGACGTCTAAGCTCATATCATCATTCAATGCATAAAAATGCTTACGACCAAAATTTGAAAAGCCTACTATACCAGCTCCCCGAGCACTAAATGATTTACGGTCCTTTAACACGGCCTTCGTATCAAAAATAATCATTGGCAAACGTTTCCCACCAAGTAGCGGCTTCATTACCTCCACCAATGTTTTGGTTTGGACAACAGCTGTCTCCTTATCTAAGTAAATTTTCGACACCTGCTGTCCTGTTGTTCCACTCGACATTAATACTTTAACAACTTCATCCTGTGGAATTGACTTTAAATTTAACAGTTTAAATAATTGCACAGGTAAATACGGGACGTCCTCTAATGTCCTTGCAGTTAGCTGGGCGCCACTTTTAACAAGCATCGCCTTATAATCTTTGCAATTCTCCACATGCCATTTTGTTAATGCATTTAATTTTTCCAAAAGCAACGCCGATTTTTCTCTTTTTGCTAAATGATAAGGAGGAATCATATACACATCTCCTTTAATTTCATATAATCAATTTTACCGTTCGTTAAGCGTGGGATTTCTTCTAGAATTTTTATCTTATAAGCTGTATGGTGTAGTTTATAATAACGTTCTATACTGCTTTTCACTTTCTTAGCATGCTCGTCTGACTCTAGTGCCACGACTAATTTATCATCATTTCCTGTGCATGCAATTGATGTGTGTATTTCTATCTCCAGCTTTTTCTCTACTTCATCCAAATTAATGCGAAGCCCAAAAAGTTTGATAAATCGTTTTATGCGACCTGTAATGGTGAAATAGCCGTCTGCATCAACAGTTACTGTATCACCTGTATGTAATACACCACTCATTTCATTATCTTTTGCTAAATCCTCTAAACATTGGGCATAACCCATCATGACATTCGCACCCTTATATATTAGCTCGCTCGTTTCCTTATCAATAGACAACTCTCCACCCGGAATCGCAATACCAATAGAACCATTTTTCTCGAGGACGCGGTCATGAGGAATATACGACATACGTGGAGACGCCTCTGTTTGCCCATACATCACAAAAAAGCGTTTCCCGTTCTCCCGCGCGTACTCTCCAAATACCTTCACAAGTTTTTCATTTAGTCGTCCTCCCGCTTGTGTCAGCGTCTTTAAATGTGGCAAATCCATGTTCATGAAGCCTATACGTTGCAACATTTGATAGGTAAAAGGTACACCTGCTAGTGACGTTGCCCTCCGCTCACGTACTAACGTCCAAAACGATTTCTCCATGATACTTTCCTCTGTTAACATAAGCGCAGATCCTGCCAACAAATGACTGTTGACAATTGACAACCCATAAGAATAAGACATCGGTAAATTCATCACTGCAAGCTCTTTATCATTAATGCTTAAATACTTAATAATTGATTTTGCATTCGTTCTAATATTATTGTAAGACAGTCGTACAAACTTTTGACTGCCCGTTGTACCAGATGTGCTTAGTAGAACTGCTAAATCAGGGTGAACTGTATAATCACAAAACTCTACTCTCCTTAATACTGCTCCTTCTCGCTCGTAGCCTTCAAATTCAGCTTCTCCAACAATCCACTTCGGCTTATATTGTTCGACAATGCTTTGTAGCAACTCGCTATTCAAATCATTAGCAACTAACATGACCGCATGTTTATTATTAAGTGCAGCAACATATGCTGCCAACCTCTCAAACGTATTTTTACATAGAAGTAATATTAATTCTTTTTGTTCACTGTTCAATAAAAACTCGCCAGCAGCATGTATTAATTGCTTATATGTATAAGATTGTTCATTTGTAATGACTGCTAAATGTTCTGATGGTGTTAATGTAAAAAATTTCATTATTTAACCTCCCTCAAAGAAAAAGGCACGGTTAAATGACCATGCCTCCATCTACTCCAATAGTCTGTCCAGTAACATACGAAGACAAATCTGATAATAAAAATAATATCACATTTGCCACTTCATCCGCCTGACCGAATCGGTGCATTTTTATCTTGTTAAGTACGGTTTCTTTTCGTTTACTCTCGTAATGAGCCGTTAAATCAGTTTCTATAAATCCTGGTGCAACCGCATTGACACGAATTCCTTTAGCAGCCCATTCCTTTGCCACAGATTTTGTTAGGCCAACTACTGCAGCCTTACTTGCAGAGTAAGCAGCACTTCCTTCTGCCCCCTGTACACCTATAATTGAACTCACATTAACAATTGAGCTCGTATCATTTTTGGTCATCAGCTTAGCGGCTAACTGCATTTGTTGTAATACAGCTGTCACATTTACATGCATCATTTCATGCATTGTTTCAATTTTCACCATACCAAGCAAGCCTTCATGCATAATCCCTGCATTATTAACAAGCCCATCCAATCGACCAAATTGTTTTTTTATAGCCATTGTTCCCTGTTTCATAGCTGCTTCATCGGTCATATCGTAAATTACTACAAATGGTGCGAGCCCAACTGCAGATACAACCTCAATGGTTTCAGCCAAACTTTCCATTGATCGTCCATGTAACACAACTTGTGCACCAGCTTTCGCTAAAGTTACAGCAGTTACCTGTCCAATGCCACGGCTTGCGCCTGTTACAAGTATAATTTTTTTATTTAGCATCATCTTGAATAACTTCCTGATATTTATTGATATATATTCTTAGTATAGAAAGAAAAAAGCTGTTTAACGTCATTTCTTCTCTGTACATTTTATTCAACCTCTATATCATACTTCGCTAAAATTTCTTTCGCTTTTGCAAACGAACTCATATCGAGCACATCATCTGTATCGAGCATAATGTCAAATCCATCCTCGATCTCTGCAACAAGGGCCATATGTGCAACGGAATCCCATTCTGGAATAGAGTTATAAGTTAGCTCATCAACAACTTGAACTATGTCAATTTCTAAACTTTGTGCGAATATTTGTTGTAATTTTTTTAGATTCATTATTCCTTATCCCCATTCTAATATAGTGTCGATTAAACTAAACAAAGCATAAAGAAAATACGACTTCTCAATTGAATATGAGAAAATCGTATTTCACTTTTAAGAATACCTCAATAAATTATTCCGCAATTCTCGCATCGTAAATTTATATGACGGCTCTGAAAAACCTAGTTGTGACAAATTATGTGTCGCATCAATGTAACCTGGATAGAGAGTCAATGCTTTACGTATACATTGTTCCGCTTTTACTTTATCTTCATTTAAAGCATAAAGTACTCCCAAATTATTTAAAGCAGCGCCATGTTGTGAGACATTTCTCAAAATCTCCTCATAAATCCTCATTGCATATTGGAAATTTTTAAAATATATAGCTACTATCGTCCGTATAAATAAAAAACTAATGTACCGATTATTTGACTTATCTATTTGTATAGACTGTAACAACAAGTACGCTTCCTGCCATTTGTCATAACGAATTAATAAGTTTGCAAAATCAAGATGGCTTTCCTCTACTGAACAATCTCTCGAATAAATTTTCTCTTTAATATAAGTGGTTGAATATTTATCTAGTAATATTTTTTCACCAGTTTTTGTAATCGCTATATTTGCAGTAGTATTTGTGGCATGCCTTCTAATTCGAATTAGAGGCTTAGGTACATGCCCTACATTAAAATTAAGATTTAAGAGTCGCAGCCAAAAATCCACATCTTCACCGTATTTAATATTAGTATCAAAACCACCTACTTTTTCAAAGGCTGCTTTTTTTATAATACTTCCTGAAGGCGATATAATTGGATTTCGAATGAGCATTTGACAAAATCCCTTATTTCCCCTTAGTTCCTGTCCTAAAAAGCTACCTGAAATAGCATTTGAGCCTTCATCAATTTGAGTAAAATCTGCATAAACAGCTGCATAATCATCATTTTGAATCTTATTTTTGTAATGCTCGATTAAATCTTCTGTACATTCGTCATCTGCATCTAATAGTAAAATCCATTTACTATTTGCTGTGGATATCCCATTATTTCTCGCAGATGACGCTCCAGCATTCTCTTGTTTATAAAAAAAAACCGTAGGCTGTGTAAGTTGAAGATTTTCTACAATCTCACACGTTCGATCAGTACTGCCATCATCAACAACTATGATTTCTTGTACATGTACAGCCTGATTTAAAATACTCTGTATTGCTTTTTCTATATATTGTTCAGCGTTGAAGACTGGAATAACAGCAGAAATACAAATATCCTCCATTAAATTTCCCTCTCATACGGATTAATAAAATGCTGATTCTCAGAAAAATTATTTGACTTTAATTTATCTGCAATCACATCATAAGCATGATACGGCGAAACTAGTACACAAATACTTTCTTTATCATACAAACTCTCTGGCTTCATTACTTCTTTTTCCATTACCAAACATCCTTGTTTTCTTTCATCACTGTCAATGAAACCTGCAAATCTAATATCACAATCTTTTAAAGCATGATAAACACTTTGCCCAGCTTCCCCCGCACCCCAAATCCAATATTCTTTTGTGGGGTGTTGTCTAATAAATTGAAAGCATTTCTCTTTATCGACCTTGCTATAGAAATATGTATTTTCTAAATATTTTTCATAAGAATACTGGATAGCTGGTAATCCATATTCAGCTGCAATTTGGTTAAAATAACGATATAATTGCTCAGTGTATTCTTGATGCTTTACAAAACCTCCTAACTTCCCCGAATGATTATTACTGTCATGTATCCGGTAATAAGTAAATGGTTCATTAATAGAAAATATATTCGTTTGGAGTGCAGCTAATTGCATAATACGTGTATCTAACCATATATAGGACAAATTATCCTCTTTCAAAGGCAACACACAATTTAAAAATTTTCTTCTAAAAGCTAACCCACTTGTTGAAGCAAATAAATGAAAAAGTGATGTTGTGCTAAATATGTAGTCCTTATAGTCATGAATTTTTTTCAGGACTGGAACAACATTTCCAGACGTTTTCCCATACTGATTTACCTCTTCAAGCGGATGCTGAATCACATCAATATGCGGATTATCATTAAATAACTTCACGATTTTTTCAACTTTATCTTGTTTAAAAAAATCATCACTATCCAATAGAAATACAATATCACCTCTTGATGCTTTGAAAGCTTGATAAACAGCATTCATTTGATTAAGGTTAGGTGTTCTACCATAGTTTTCATTGGCAATTACTCGAACATTGGGATACTGTGATAATATTTTAATTGATGTATCTATTGAACCATCATCGTAAACGATGATTTCAATATTTTTATATGTTTGATGCAATAAGGAATTTATACACTCTTCTAAGTAAATTGCATAATTATAATTATTAATTAAGATTGATGCAAGCATGTTTGCCTCCATTTATAATTTAGGAACTAATAGTTTTGTAAAATCCATACCTTGTTGTAATAAGTAAGTTTTTATATCAAGAACCATTGTACTCGCAATAAGAACATAATCATAGTCTACAAAATTGTTTAATAATATATCACAAGTTAAAACCTGTTTCCCTAAAAACATCTGTCCATTATCATCAACAAAGCTATTTGAAAAACCAATGATTTCAATTTTTTCTTGTAGACTTTCATAAAATTTTTCAGCTAATTTTCCCGTTCCATATATAATATATTTTGCATTAGTCTCTAAAGAAATACTTTCAATCATAAAATTTGCAACAGCATCTACTTCGCCCACTTTACAAATTATATCTTTACCTTCAAATTCCCTTAGTTTATTTAACTTTTTCAATGTAATTTCATTATACTCTAAACTTGACCACTGCGAATTATACCAATAATTCGTATCATGTGCCCTATAATTTCCTTTAGGAGTATCTAATGAAAAAAGATCAAAATAATTTAAAAACATTATCTTTATATATAAATCTGCACAAATTCTATAATCTGCTTCGGGTATTGGAAAAATTGTAGTTAGAGCTTCTCTTTTAAAGGATAAGCCTGAGGTTGGTATTGTTCCCATAAATCCGTATAATTCCAATCCTCTTTTTTGTTTCGATACTTTATCCTCTAATAATGTAAATTTCTTTTCATTATTAATAAGTAAATTATGTTGTATCCCTTTATGAAATTGATGATAATAAACAATCGTTTCTAATTTATCTGGATACCAATAATCATCAGCATCTAAAAAAGCAATTATTTCTCCTTGAGCCAGTTCAAAACCCTTATTAAACGCGGAAGCTTGGCCACCATTTTCCTTCGCAATCACACGAATGTTTTTTGGATACATCTGTTGTAATTGCCCGATAATTTCCAAGGAGTTATCAATGGAACCATCGTCAACAATAATAATTTCATATTTTTGATAACTTTGATTTATAACAGATAAGACTGCTTCTCTTATATATTTTTCGTAATTATAATTAGAAATTATAACAGATACTAACTGCATTGAATCACCTCTCTAACTAACTCTACTCACAGCTTGCATAAAGTACTGTCTCTAAAAAACAATCTGAATGGTGCCCAACATAAAATTTATAACCCAGATTTCCAAAATTCTCAGCAATGTAGTTGGGGATATCTAAGAGATCTTCATTTTTATGATACAAACAGACCTGTAGTCTCGGCTTAAAAGTTGAAATTGTTTTCATTGCCCCTTTTAAAGTAGCTAACTCAAATCCCTCAACATCTAGTTTTATTAAATTAACATTATTTATTGCATTCATTGTTATGTAGCTATCAATTGATAGAACTTGTGTTTCTTCTCTACCGGTATTTCCTATACTATATCCCGAATTAATGACACAGGCTGTAGAATTCATATACAATTTTTCATTCTTTTCACCTAATCCTGCCTTTACAGCAATAATATTCTTTGTTTGACTCTCTACAATAAAATTATTTAACATTTTATAATTACTCTCTGATGGTTCAAATGAATAGATTCTACACTGATTTTCTAGATACTCTAAGAAGATTTCAGCAGTATCTCCTATATATGCTCCCCCATCAAATATAACGTCATTTTTTCTTGGTGATACAATTGGATGCAAGTATTGTGGATATTGGGATTTTAAAATATAACTTGGATCACCAGTTAATCTATATTTTATAATACCTGAAAAAACCTCCCTAGAAGATTGGTCACCCCACAAAAAATTAAGCTGTTCAAAATCGTGTTTATGACTCTCGTAAAAAGTTTGAAATGCTATTGCCTGCTGCTGAATTGTATATTCCAGAAGAAAGTATAATTGAAAATCAAGGATTACAAAATTTTCAATCTCAAATGATAATAATTGTTTGGAGATTTCTTCACTCCAAGTACTACAGATAAAAATTAAATTATTTGATAAATCACTATTCTTTAATTCATTAGCCAATATAATAGGAATACCATTAATAAATTTTCCTTCCTTTGATTCATCATTATCGATATAATACGCAATATTTATATTTTTAGATAAAAACTTACTACCAAAATACTGGCCGAAGCTTCCAGCACCAAAAATCATGATTTGTTCACTAGAATTTAATTTTTCTACTATTTTTTCTAGTTCATATTTCGTATAATTACTTTCATTATTTTTAATTTCCAAAAAATAAACAACCCCTTTTAGTCAATATATTCATATAATTTCGTGCCAAGTTCTTACTAAGATATTTTTATAAATACTTTGTAATTGATGTTTTATCATTAATGCAACATCTATTCTTTCAATAGATATTATAATTGCTGATATAACTGTTTCCTCTATATTTTCAGGAGAAATTATCAACCTTTGATGTAACTCCTTACCTTGCATTTTCATATCATTATCAATAAAACTAAGGACTTCTATTCCTGCTTTTTGTAGTGAATGAAACAAATAAGTAGCATTGTTTTTCGTACCAAATATAGCAACTTTTTTTTCTTTTAAATAGTCTATTTTTTCGATAAAACTATCTTTGTCCATTACCAAAAGTTCTAACCAACTACGGTAATATTGATTAATTTGATAAGTTTCAAAGTTATACAATATATTTCTTGTAAAGTCCGGAACGCTCCCAAAATGGTTAAAATGAATAATTGCATTTTCAACATGCATTTTCTTTTCATGTACAAGTGTATTACTTAAACCACCCAATCTAAAATGAGCAATTTCTATAGGTAAATAAGCTATTCGATTTTCATATTTTTTGAAACACTTAATTGTAAAATCAACGTCTGCTAGTATGCCATATCTTAAATCAAAACCAGCAAATTCAGTAAAAAGTTGATTATGCGTAAATACTGATTGATGTGGACACATTTTACCTAATTCAAAATCTCGATACGTTAGAGATTCTCCCCGATAATGCCAGTGTTTTGTGAATGCGTCAAAAGCTTTAACATCTCCGTGCGACATCAGAATATGAGGGTGTTGGTATAAATAATTAGCTACTTTCTTCACGACAGAATTTTCCGAGAAATAATCATCAGCATTCATAAAGTTTATGTATTCTCCAGTTGCCTTTCTTACACCTTTATTAAAGGCATCATAAATTCCCTCATCCGGTTCCGAAATTATTTTGTCAATCTTATCTTTATACTTTTCAACAATATTCATTGTGCCATCTGTTGAAGCCCCATCGATAATGATATACTCAATATTATCGTATGTCTGATTAATAACACTTTGTATAGTTTGCTCAATTGTTTTTTCTGCATTATAGCATGCTGTGATAATACTGATTTTTGGTCCTTTGCTCATTTTACTATATTTTCAAGATACCAATTATAAGCATCCTGAACTCCTTCCTTTAGTTCAATTTTGTGGTGCCATCCTAGACTATGTAGTTTTGTAACGTCTGTTAACTTTCGCGGTGTACCGTCTGGCTTTGTCATATCGAATTCAAGTGTGCCCTCAAATCCGATGACCTCACAAAGTATCTCTGCCAATTCTTTTATAGAAATTTCTTTTCCTGTCCCAATATTGACAAATTCTCCAATTTGCGAAGCTGTACAATTTCCCATTAAATGAACACAAGCATCTGCTAAATCATAAGAATGTAAAAACTCTCGTAGTGGAGAGCCCGTCCCCCAAACTGTCACTGAATTTTCTCTGTTTACCTTAGCTACATGGATTTTACGCATAAGTGCGGGTAATACATGTGAACTCTCCAAATCATAATTATCATATGGACCATATAAGTTAGTCGGCATCACACTAATAAACTCTGTACCATACTGTTTATTAAACGCAGTACACATCTTAATCCCAGAAATTTTCGCGAGTGCGTACGGCTCATTCGTTGCCTCTAGCTCACCTGTTAGTAAATACTCTTCCTTTAAAGGCTGCGGTGCCATTTTTGGATAAATGCATGTACTCCCTAAAAATAATAATTTTTTTACATTATATTTACGCGCTGCTTCAATGATATTTGATTGGATCATTATATTATCGTATAAAAACTGTGCAGGATATTTAGCGTTGGCTAAAATCCCTCCAACTTTTGCAGCAGCTAAAAAAACATAATCAGGTCGCTCTTCTTCAAAAAAATTTTGGACAGCTTGTTGATTCCGTAAATCTAATTCCTTACTCGTTCTATAAATAATTCTTTCATACCCTTTTAATTTTAAATTACGCATAATAGCAGATCCAACCAATCCTCTATGACCTGCAACATAAATCTTACAATGTTTATCCATTTGACAACACCTTTTTAAAAATTCTCTTTGTTATTATCGGTAAAAAAGAAAAGAACTGAACAGTTACAGTTCTTTCGTAGTTTCTCAAATTGTTACGATTACATTCTCCCAATCATATTCTAACCGCACTATATCTTCTTCTATAACAGCTTCACCCATTTGAACTTCTATAATTTCTGTATCTTTAACTGCATAAAGAGAATGCTTTGTTTTAGCTGGAATTTGAACTATATCTCCTGGTCTTACATTTGTTTGCTTTCCATCCAATATAAACAACGCTTCTCCGGAAATAATTGTCCATACTTCAGAACGATAATTATGATACTGATAGCTTAAATTTTTCCCCTTTTTGATACAAAGCCTTTTTGTTAAAACGTCTTGATTGTCTTTCCTCGTATAATCTAGAACACGATACCAGCCCCATCTCCGCTCCTCATACATCGGTCTTGAAAATAATCCTTCATGTAACATATCTTTCATTCTTGAGCTAGCAGGTTTATCTGTCACTAAAATGCCATCCGCACTAACAGCTACAACAGCATTAGAAATGCCAAGCACTTTCACAGGCAAATCTAATTCATTTACAATATGAGTATTTAGGCTATCATCACTTAAACCGCCGTTACCAATTACTTGTTGTGTCATTTCTTCTGTTAATGTATTCCAAGTGCCAAGATCCTTCCAATATCCATCATAAGTTAAAGCAACAATGTGACTTAGATTTTCCACTATCTCATAATCAAAGCTGTTTTTTGGTAAACTTATGAATTCAGCACATAATTTTTCATACTCTCTGGAAAATTGTTGTTCAGTTAATTTATTTAACATTTGACCGAGCAGAAATGCAAAAACGCCACTATTCCAATAAGCTCCACTTGCAATTAAACCTTCCGCTACTTCTTCTGTAGGTTTTTCCACAAAACGCCCCACCTGCATATGTTCGTTATGTAATTCGGGAATCAAATAGCCATATTTAGAAGAAGGATATGTAGGCTTTATGCCAAGAAGTCCCATTTCAGCACCAGTTGTTAATACAAGTTGCTCTAGCTCCTTGACCTTTTGATAAAAGGCAACATCTACAAAAGCATCTACTGAGACAACGCCAACAATTTCATCATCTTGCATGCCTGTTACTGTAGAAAGATATGTACATGCAAGAGCAATTGCAGGAAAAGTATCTCTTCTCTCAGGCTCAACTATAATCGGAACATCTCCTAATTGATTACGTAACATATCTACTTGTGCGGCGTTTGTTGAAATAATCATATCATCTTGTGCAACAACTTGTGAAAGCTGTCTATAAACACGTTGCACCATTGATTCTAATTGTCCTGTTTCTTCATTATGTAGAACTTTTAAAAACTGCTTCGCTCTAGAATCATTAGAAAGTGGCCATAGTCTCGTACCTGAACCACCTGATAGTAATATTAGTTTCATCAACATCACTCTTTCATCAAACAATATTAAAAAGAGCGATATGAGATTTATATTCAAAATTCATATCGCATCTTTCTTAAGTTAGTATCTTTTTAAATCTTCATGAACCATCATTTTCACTAATTCATTAAAGCTCGTCTTTGGTTGCCATCCTAATACTTCCTTTGCCTTTGTTGAATTTCCTAACAATAATTCCACTTCAGTTGGACGGAAAAATTGTGGGTCAACAGCGACAATTACTTTCCCTGTCGTCTTATCAATACCCTTTTCATCAATCCCCTGACCTTGCCACTCAATTGTAATATCAGCCTCTGCAAATGCACGTTCCACAAATTCTCTAACAGTTCTTGTTTCACCTGTCGCAATTACAAAATCATCTGGATTTTCTTGTTGTAAAATAAGCCACATTGCCTCAACGTAATCTCCTGCAAAGCCCCAATCACGCTTAGCATCTAAGTTACCTAAATACAAGCATTCTTGCTTCCCATGCTTAATATCGGCAACTGCTAGTGTTATTTTACGTGTAACAAAGGTTTCGCCGCGTAATGGGGATTCATGGTTAAACAAAATGCCATTACACGCAAAAATATTATAAGCTTCTCGATAATTGACCGTGATCCAGTAAGCATAAATTTTTGCGGCCGCATATGGACTACGAGGATAGAAAGGTGTTGTTTCGGTTTGCGGTGTTTCTTGCACCTTTCCATACAATTCACTTGTCGAAGCTTGATAAATTTTTGTTTTATTCTCTAAGCCTAGTATTCGAATGGCTTCAAGCAAACGTAGCGTCCCAATTCCATCTGCATTAGCAGTATATTCAGGAGTATCAAACGATACCTTTACATGACTCATGGCAGCCAAATTATACACTTCATCTGGTCGAATTTCTGACATAATGCGAATCAAATTAGCTGAGTCCGTCATATCACCATAATGTAAATAGACATTCGGATTTTCTAAGTACTGTTCAATCCGATCATAACGTTCAATTGATGCACGACGAACTAAACCGTGTACCTCATATCCTTTTTCAAGGAGAAATTTTGTTAAATAAGCACCGTCCTGACCGGTGATACCTGTGATCAATGCAGATTTCATCCCATTCTCTTCCTATCTTAACTATATATTTTTATTAATCTATTTTTAACAATCTGTGACAATTGCTCATAAATCTCGTCCTCAAAACTTGCAGAGGATATTAAAATTGGGACATTATCGTCGATATCATTTATTCCAATAACTTCATACTCTTCCAAAAACTTTGTTCCAATCAAATTAGGATTCCTATCAATAATACTGATAATATATCCACTTAAAAACGGACTTTCCTTCAATAATTCAATAGTATGTGTACCTGCTCCATAAATATAAACCGGCTCAATTACCTTCAATTTCATATAGTCATCTACAAGGATACTTACACTTTCAGTATTATATAATTCAAATGAACTACATTTAATCTGATTTCCACTGAGAATTGCTTCTTTATTTCTTTCAAAAAAAGACCGTGAATAAAAATTACTACCCATAGCTGCGTTTACTATATGGTTATCTTCCCGTACTGATAATACAGGTTGAAAGAACTGTTTTCCATTTTTTCTTATTAAAGTTACACTACTCGTTAAAACATCTGTTGCTACGGTCTTATAAAGCATTGTTTTAAGATAATCTTCTGCAAGATGAAAATTTTCCTTTTTGACAAAAACTATATCTGCTTTTGATAAATTTCTTATATTATCAGAAATAACTGCTAAAGTCTGACTTTCTCGTATTTCTTTAATTAGGGGTTTTCCTTTTAACTGCTCTGCATGTAAAAATAATTGTTGATTTTTTATTACATTCGGAACATGCTCTAAATCAAAATAAAGAGTTTCATCTTTTCTATGCTCAAATAGCTGGACAGCTTTTTCGTATACTTCTATATATTTTCTTGCAATTATCTCATGGTCAAAATTATCAACACAAAAAGTACGTGCTGCATGCCCAAAAGATTTTCTTAAAACACTATCTGTGATTAGCATTTCAGTGTGAGCAAAGAGAGCATCTTCATCTTTTTGATGAGCTACAAACCCCGTTTCAGCATGTTTAACAAGCTCTGGAATCCCCCCCGTATCAAATGTCACAATCGGAATCCCACACGCCATAGCTTCTGATATAACTAACGGACATGTATCTGCTAAAGAAGGAAATAAATACAAATCAAAAGTATTATAAACCTCTGCCATTTCCTCTTCAGACGATATATAACCAACATGATATAAATGATCATTTTCAAAACCCTGCACTGCTCCACCAACATTAACAAGTAAGACATCATATCCTGCTTCAATAAGCCGATCAACGACTTTTTGTACGTATTTTCCGCCTTTACGCTCTTCTCCAAATGTCCCACCATTGGCTACTGCACCAATGATAATTTTATTTGTAGGAATCCCATATTTACGACGTACTGATTGCTTATCCATTGGATGATATATCTGAATATTAACACCGTTTAAGATAACTTCCATAGGGTGCCCTTTAACTATTCCTTTTGAAACAATGTCACCTATCCATTGAGCAACTGGAACTAAAAATAGCTTAGAATTATTATAGATATCTTTTTTCTCTTCCCAATTTAAGTGAGTACGATCTGACTGAATAGCAGGATACTCATCAGGATATGGACAATTTCCACAACCAGTTATCCATTTACTACAATCATATGAGTAAGAACAATGTCCCGTAACTGATTGCATATCGTGCAATGTCCAGACTATTGGTTTAATATGGGACAACATCGAAATGGCGTATGGATTGAAATAATCACCATGCATATTATGTAGATGAATTACATCAGCTTGTTGAAAATAAGGATTTTTAAATAACTCAAATGCACCAAAATCATCATAATTTACATAACCATTTTCTTTAGACTTTTGAATATGTTTATGGAACTTTCTAATGTCAAAAGGATAGACAGAAGGATGTTCCGACTCTTTCCTTCCAACAAGTGCATTACTTTCTAAGCCAAATGATTGCTGACTTTTTATAAGACGCATCATTACCTTAGCTGCACCACCACGCAAGTCATTTGTGTTTATGTGAAGTATGTTCATATTTTCACCTTCACTTCAATTTTTTCATTGCTTCCATAAATAAAGAATCTGGCTTTCGTACTACACCATTTATTTCATCTAATTGATATTCACGAAAGTTCGGAATAGCACTCTCAAATGCTTTCATTTTAATAACGCTTACAAATCCTGTTTGTAAAAGAACTCGCTTTAATAAATATTGATCATACATTTGTCGATGAATTTCTCCTTGATTACGAAATACACCTTCATCAAAAGCTCTCAAATAGTCAATTCCTAGCTTCAAATTTATAATTTCCCTAACTTCCTCTAATTTTTCATCCATTACGGATAATTTTTCAATTTCAGTTTCCACAATATAATAATTAGTGAAATCATGCTCTCTAAGCTGCTTTTCTATTTCTTTCCACCATGTCGAAGCTATTATTATATGTGCACTTTTCGGAATGTTATGTAAGGATTTAACAGGAAAACTATCTACAAATTGACCAATAAGGGCCGTAGAATTATCAATATAGCCATCAATACGCACACTATGAATTGACAATATTTTCTCAATTCGTTGACCAAATACACCTGCTCCAAAAATATAAATACTTTCTTCTTTTTGAATACATGGAAGTCGATTTATAAGCTCTCGTTCTTGAGAATTGAACATCTCATACCCTATCCGTTCAAACATAAAATCAAAACCATTTGTTAAATCGAGCATTCTCTTGGACATGTTACCACCACTTAATGAGCGTGTCGTTTGATCATATAATTCCATGTACATCCAATCATAATTAAAAATAGTTGCTTTACTTTCGTATTCCATAACACTATCTAGTGAATGTAAATACTTTTTAGTAATATCTTCCAAATCAGGAACAACAATGCGAACTATTCCATTTGGCTTCAACACTCGATAAATCTCATTTAGTAGCTTTGATGCGTCTTGTAAAGAAAAATGTTCAAGTACATGTGAAGAGTACACAACATCAAAAGAACTTTCCTCAAATGGTAGGCCCTTTCGAATATCCACATTTATGATTTCTTTATGAATGCCATTCATATCAATGTTAACCCAGGCTTTATGAAAAGTTGTTCCACAACCAACGTTTAATAACTTTAAAGAATGACCATCAATCATGTGTTTTCAATCCTAACCGTCCAGTAAAATCAATTTTATTTAACAACATTTTTACATTATACTTCTTAAAGTATTCGTTTACTGCTTTACGTGCACCTTGCCAATATCCGAAATCATCAATGATTAATACACCGTTTAAAGATAATAATGGGTATAAATGCAATAATTCTTGATAAGTAGATTCATACCAATCTGTATCAAGACGTAGTAAACATAGCTTTTGGGGTAAGTTTTTTGTTAAAGTTTCTTCCACTTTTCCTTGTACAAAATGAATTTTGTCCATTGGATAACTGGTTTTTTCTATATTCTTCTTAACATCATCTAAAGAAGCGTAACACCACAAATTCACAGAGTTTGTTTGAGACTGCAACCATTCTTGTTCTGCCATATTCCCACTGAAATCAATATCAATGTCACTTGGTTCTGACATTCCCTCAAAAGTATCATATAAATAAATTGTTCTATCAGTAACTTCTAGCTTTCTTAGAGTTTCCATAATCATCATGGCACTTCCACCACGCCATACGCCACACTCAACAAAGTCTCCATTTATCCCATTAGCAATCACGTATTTAACAGATTGATACAAAGAGTAGAGACGATCCATAGAAGTCATCGAATAATTCTTTACTTTGATATATAACTCAATAAACTCATCCTCAATATCCGGACTAATATTCAATAGTTCTCTAATTTGTTCTACTGATAACAGTGTAAACGCATCAAAAAAGTGTACACCTTCAACCAAATTCATAGAAGTTAATTGTTTGGAAATATCCTCATATTGTGTAGAAGCAATATGAATGGTGTACTCTTTCAAATCAATTTGCTCAATGCATTTTTGCGGCAAATTAATTGGAAAACCATGAAACATCTCTTTAGACTTTTTTTCGTCATTATCTAAAAATCCATATATATCCTCTATACCTATATTTTGTATAACACACTCTGCAAATCGACCTGTTCCAAAGATAATTTTCTTTTTAATAACAATCCTTCCTTTCTTCTAAACACTCAATACGCTCATTAATCTAGCTTCGCAGATTTACTTTTATGAAACTTTTATGTAGCGATAGAGGCTTCTAAATCAAAATATTTAACTATTTTTTTCAAATTGAAGTTTCCATTTCATTATGTTGTCAACAGGCAATTTTATATTAGTTTTAAAATTTGAATTTATTAAATCATCTAGTTCAGATATATGATCCCTATCCAACACATTCAAATTAAAATCTTTCCCCATTTCAATTGCTCTATTATCAACACCAATAATTATTGTTCTTTTTTTATATTGTAATGCTCTTATACCTGCATGAAGACGTGTACCAACGTAATCGACAGAGATATCTGAATCTAAAAATTTGTTCAAGGCATTTGTATTTGGAGGGATAATCTCATAATCAATATTAAATTTCTTTATATATTCTAAATCTCCAGATCCTTGAATCCAAAAATAAATTTTTTTATAATTTTTTTTCAATATGTTTATTAGTTCTCCATCACTTGGGTGTTTATAGTAATCTGTAAGAGTTAGTAACACACTTTCTGATTTATATTCAGTAATTTCCTTACAATGTTCCTTTGTTAATTCCCACATTGTTGGACAACCTGTCACTATAACATTATCGATGCCTATCTCATTTAGCTTTTTTTTAGTATAACTATCTCTTACAGAGTGATAGTAGCTATGGCTTAGAACCTTATGCAAAAGCTCTTGAGTGTAACCATCAGCTTTATCTTGATATTGCCACCACCCCATCCCCATAGAAATCACATTTTTTATATCATCCATATTATCTTTATCAATACCCCACTGTTTATATGTTTCCATTTGACTTGAAAAAGAGTTTGTTCCACCAAAAAATACAAGGTCACTACTTTTTATATAATTAATGGACGTATTGCAAATTCCTTCTAAATAAGGTAACTTAACAAAAAACGCTTCTGGATTTTGCTCATATAAATATTGGTATACTGAATCCATGATAATTTGATTTCCAAGATTATTGTTACAAATTGTAGTATCAAAAACACTAATTAACATTGCTATTCTCCTTCTTAGTACAAATGAAAATAAAGTCAATACCCCACAACTTGGAAATAACCGGTATATTGATATTGATTTTACGAGCTAACTTTTTCCAAAATCCATTCGATATCTCTGTATACTTGGTATTATGATACGCTGGAAAATAATCTATCACTCGAAAATTCTTCTCTAAATTACTCTTAAAAACACTTATACTTTCTGAATTATTCCATGAAGGATAGTTGGGTTTTTTTATATGCTTCATATTAGAAAACGAAACTATAAAAATACCTCTATCTTCTAAAATGTTACTTATTTCATTCATCTTTTCTATATGCTTATCCCCTAGATATTCAAAAAGGCCAGATGAAACAATTACATCAAACTTTCTTTCATCAAATTGAATAACAGAGTTTGCAATGTCTAATTCTTTAATGTTTGGTTCTTTTGAATGTGGTGCAATATCAATCCCAAAATAATTTAAATCCTCTCGTATAATCGTAGAAAGAGTTGCTGTACCACAACCGATATCTAATAAATCCGCAGATTTTTTTGATTTCATATTTATAATTTTAGCGATTTTCTCTAATCTAAAGTGAACATTCTTATATTTATAATTTTCTTTAATCCAATATTGCTTTGTATAAAAGTTCATAACTGTTCTCCCCTTATAAAATTAGCTATGTCCAAAAGTAAATCCTTGCGAATTTCCCTGTTCTACTTTTTATTTTCCAGTGTCTTGCTCGATAGCAGTGGTACAGATTTATAATCATATATATTAAAAAATCAATATATTACTATTTAAATTACATTAAAAATTTTATGAGGCAATTTAAGTGAACTCGCGCCTACCACGCCGCATGAACGTGAAGAATGCGAACGTGCTCTTTTTGCAGGCTCATGCGAAGCATAGCAAGAGCTTATCAACTTTTATAGTTTAATTTTTATCATTGGTCTAAATGCATTTGAGGGAGAATTATTATTTACCAAATCTGTGGAATCCCAATAATTCAACGATTCTCCGTTTCTATTTTCAGCATTAGCATTATACAATCGATAATTTCCTCTAACCACTACATGAGTATGGGAATTTTTTTCATAGCTATTGCACCAAACCACCACCCCTTTTTCTAAATTCCAACAGGTCTTATCAAAAACACCATTTTCAATATATTTATACCAGTCATTATCCTCATCGCCAATAACCACTCCACCGCTAGGTAGACAAATAAATTGATTCAAAACTTTTTTATCACAAGTTTTTTGCTTTAACCCATCTGTAATCTTAAGCCACGATATTTCATTCTGTAAATTTCGATCAGCAATTAACTTCTTTTTCCCATCAATCTCATCTACCATAATAAAATAAAAATCTCCATTAGGATTTGCAGTTGAGGTGATTGGTAAATGATCACTTATCTCTTCTGCAAGATCTGAGAATTCTCCAACTTGGTTATAAGATGCCTTATAATGACAGCGAATTCTTTTTCCAATCTCAAGATCGTCAACAGACATTACTTCATCTATATGATATGCTCTACCCTTGGAAGCAATTTCAATTTCTTCAAAAACAAATGATGGGTCATCAGATAAAAGCGTAATTTTCACATCATGTAGTTTCTCTTCAAGACCTGACGTTTCAAATATTTTCTGATGCATAAAAGATCCATATTTTTCTTCATCAATATGATTTGTAATTGAGCTTATAGTTACTTTACCATCAATTACAACTTGAAATTTCAACATATTCTGAGAATGAACTGTTCCAAACATTTTTAGGGTTGTACCGCAAAATCGAAAAGCTATTTGTGCACCTTTTTCCTTAGTTTCCACTCCTATAGTAAAAACATTAGAATTGAGTCCATCATTCTCTTGTAACCTATGATATTTTTTTTTCCAATCTCCTATATAATGAAAAACGCCTGAAGTACTAATATAGCTTTTTATTTCTGGTTGTTTCTCTAATTCCGACAATGTAAAATTCGTAATGATTGGTGCAAGGTCTCGATAAACAGCTCGACAACTATTCAGATAGCTGTTGTACACTTGAATAGTTCTCTCAATTTTTTCTATCGAACTATCCACCTTACCTATAATTTGTTTTTCTGCATTAAATTTTTCAAATGCAAGCTTGGTTATTGGAGAAATAGTCGTCAAGAAGAATATGTTACTTTGATATTTTTTGAAAAGCTTATCTAAACCCTCAAGCTTATGCTTAATTTGATTTTCTTTTATAATATATAAAGACTGTTTGAAGTTATTTAAGTAGTTCTCCAACTCTTTATCAGTTTGAATAAAATGGTCAATTTCTTTTCTGTATTTCTTCTTAAATACTTGATTTAACTCAATTAATTCATCTGGCATTAATGATTTCCACCATTGATCTACTACAACTTTTTCCGTTAACTGTTCCTCGATTGCCTGTTGAAGAGGTTGATAATTTGCGCCTTTAATAGCTACACCACCATTAGTCGTATTAATGACAGGTATATTTACAAAATCTATATACTTCTCTATATCTAATCTCATTCTATTTAAACTATCGTTTGTCATGACTTTACCACCATAAACATCTTCCACTTCAAATGAATTGATTAAATCTCGATTCTGTATCGAACTATTCGTTAATTCCTTTTTCTCGTAATCGTATCTTTTAATTTCTTCTGAATAATACTTATTTTTTTTAAAAGCTAAATTTTGTCCAACAAGATAAACTTGTTTTACCTCTAATGCATGGAAAATTTGCATCATAATTAATGCAATCGTCGGGGCATCAGAAATAACTGGTATTTGTCCCTTAAGAAATTGCGGTGTAATTTGATCCTGCGATGTTACAAAATATAGCTTTGGTCCTTGATAAAATTGTAAAGTTTCAAAACCTACCGAAGTTCCATAAATCATTGGAATATCGGTTATCCCTTGCTCGTATATTTCTTTAAATACAGTGTGATTATGTGGTTGCGGATCATACGTACACATTGCGTCTGGGTAAATATTATTCAACACTAATACTTTTGCTGCAGAACCAACAGCGAAAATATATGCCAAGCCTTTTTCTTTAATAGTACGTAAATTTTTAAGTTCCTCATCAAGAGAGGGACCTGCACTTACTAAAATAACTGGCCTATTCTTAAAAAACTTTTTCTTATGTAATATAATATTTTCTTGTTTAAATGCTTCTGGCAAATTCATCAATGTATTGAGTGTCCATCTTTTAGAAAAAAGAGAAGCTGCTAGTATATTGGATCCTTTAGTCATTAAAAAAGATTTAAATGTTTCTCCGAACTTCTTAGTTTGTTCTGCAAATATTCTCTCGTAGACTGGCAACACAATCAACAGCATTTTTTGATGAATAAGCTCACTGAGTAACTCCATATTCTGAGCTAATAGATGTTGGCTATCCTCTACAATGTAATGCGATAATTTATCTTTAGGAAATTCGGTTATAGCAAGCTCCCTTAAAGAAATTGTAGCTATTTGTTCAATCGGTTCATATGCAGAAATCAATTTCTCAGGATAAGCTGCAGAAAAATACTTTACATGATAGCCAAGTCCAATTCCATAAAATAAAATGTGATCTGCTTCCTCAATCTTTTCTCTTAAAGAATCGATAAAACGCTCAGCTTCCTGTACTGGATTATATTTACTATGGAGCATCATTTTTTTATCATCTATCTCTACTTGTAAAGCGGGAGCCCCCATTTTACTTTCAAGTACTTCAACTTGTATTTTGCTCACTTCATCCACCTCCAGTAGGCACTAAAATTTAAGTATGTGCCTTCCATCAAAGACGATAGCATTATTAGAATAAGATATTAATTTTGCCCAATCTGCCTCGATAAACTCTTGCCATTCTGTAACTAGCAAAATTGCATCTGATTCCGACACACATTCTTCCATAGTAGTAGCATATGTTAGCTCTACCCCCTCCAAATAAGGGGATTTCTTTACAACTGGGTCATACGCTGAAATTTCAGCACCTCTTGCAACTAATTCTTTAATAATCATAATTGATGGGGCTTCACGCATATCGTCTGTATTTGGCTTGAATGCTAATCCTAATAACGCAATTTTCTTCCCTACAACAGTGCCCTTAAAGTGTTTGATTACTTTTTGAACAAAGATATACCTTTGCTCACTGTTAGCTTGTATAGCAGATTGTACTATACTTAGGTTCACACCATTTTCACTTGCCAAATATGTTAATGCTCCCGTATCCTTTGGAAAACATGACCCACCATAGCCTAATCCAGCATTCAAAAAAGCGCGTCCTATTCGATGATCCATGCCCATCCCATCTGCTACCGCATTTACATCTGCCCCTAGTGCCTCACATAAATTAGAAATTTGATTGATATAACTAATTTTCACTGCTAGAAAGGCGTTTGATGCATACTTAATCATTTCTGCACTGCGCCGATTCGTATGCATAATTGGTATGTTTAATGGCTTAAATAGACTTTCTATCTTGTCTCTAGCAATTGAATTCTCTGCTCCTATCACGATACGATCCCCGTGAAATGTATCATTAATCGCATGCCCTTCTCGTAAAAACTCTGGATTAGATACTATATGAATTTGTAAACCTGCTGTCATTTTCGCATGAATAATTTCTTCAACTATATCATTCGTACCAACAGGGACTGTACTTTTCACGACAACAATCACATTATGATCTACATTGATTGCAATATCTTTAGCTGCTTGTTGAATATAAGACAAATCGGCCGCCCCGTCTTCTCCTTGAGGTGTACCGACAGCTATAAAGATAATATCTGCATATGCAAATGCTTCTTGAGCACTTGTTGTGAAAAATAAACGATTTGCGGTAATATTACGTTCTAGTATTTCATCTAATCCAGGTTCATAAATTGGTGATTGCCCTTTTTTTAATGTATTGATCTTTTCTTCGTTAATATCTAAACAAGTAACAACATGCCCAATCTCTGATAAAACAGCGCCTGTTACTAAGCCTACATATCCCGTGCCAATAATACCCACTTTCACTTTTTTATCCCTGCTTTCATATTGATGTAAGCCTGAATATCCTCTTTTAAATCATCGCGTTGTAATGCAAAATCAATCGTCGCTTGGACAAAGCCGATTTTACTACCGATATCATATAATTGTCCTACAACAGCTTGTGCAACTACTCGTTCTTCTTGGTTTAATGATTGAATCGCATCGGTTAACTGGATTTCTCCGCCTGCACCAGGTTTGGTTGCTTCCAACTTTTCAAAAATCGAAGGTGTTAGGACATAACGTCCCATTATAGCGTAGTTAGATGGTGCAGCCTCTTTCGACGGCTTTTCAATAAAACCCTTTACATCAAACGCCTTGCCATTTTGAACCTCTGTTGCTGGATCAATCACACCATATTTATGAACACTATCCATTGGTACTTGTTGGACACCGATGACAGAAACTTTTTCGCGATCGTATGTTTCGATTAATTGTTTTAACGCAGGCGTAGATGCTTGTAAAATAATATCTCCTAGTAAGACAGCAAATGGCTCATCTCCGATAAAACGATGTGCGCAATAAATGGCATCTCCAAGGCCTTTGGCTTCTTTTTGGCGTATATAGTGTATATTCGCTAGATTTGAAATGGCTTCAATTTCTTTTAGATCATCCAGCTTCCCTTTCATTTCTAGTGTATGTTCTAATTCATAGTTCCTATCGAAATGGTCTTCAATTGACCTTTTATTACGTCCACTAATGATAATAATATCCTCAATACCTGATGCCACTGCTTCTTCTACAATATATTGAATCGTCGGCTTGTCCACAATTGGTAGCATTTCCTTTGGCTGTGCTTTTGTTGCAGGCAGAAACCTTGTTCCCAAGCCAGCTGCTGGGATTACCGCCTTACGTACTCTTTGCATCATTCATCTCTCCTGCACTTTACTCGCAAAATAAGCGATTGTTTTCTGAAGTCCTTCATCTAACATGACTTTCGGCTCCCAACCTAGGATACGTTTTGCTTCAGCAATGACCGGTCGTCGTTGTTTGGGGTCATCTTGTGGAAGCTCTTCAAATTGTAGTATTGTATCATTCCCTGTCCATTCCACAACTTTTTCTGCGAGATCAAGCATTGTAAATTCATTCGGATTGCCAAGGTTTATAGGGCCTGTAACTTCTTCTGTTGTTGCCATTAATCGTAAAAAACCGTCTATCAAATCATCTACATAGCAGAAAGAGCGTGTCTGTTTGCCATCACCATATATAGTTAAAGGTTTATTCAGTAAAGACTGGACAATAAAATTACTCACAACACGTCCATCTTTAGCATCCATTCTTGGTCCATATGTATTAAAAATACGTACCACTTTAATTTCTACACCATACATTCTTGCATAATCAAAGAACAATGTTTCAGCACCGCGTTTACCTTCATCATAACAGCTACGTTTGCCAATCGGATTGACATGTCCCCAGTATCGCTCAGGTTGTGGATGTACTAAAGGGTCTCCGTATACCTCTGAGGTAGATGCTTGGAAAATCTTTGCTCCAGTTTTTCGTGCAAGTTCAAGTAAATGTAATGCACCAAGTACACTCGTTTTGAATGTATGCACGGGATTTATCTGATAATGCATAGGGCTTGCGGGGCATGCCAAGTTAAAAATTTCATCGAATTTTCCTAGCTCTGGCAAACTTTCCGTAATATCATGCTGAAGAAATGTGATTTTCCCTTGTAAATGCGCTATATTTTCGAGCGAACCTGTTTGCAGATTATCGATGCAAACTACTTCATGTCCTTGTTCCACTAATCGATCAATTAAGTGTGAACCTAAAAAACCTGCCCCGCCTGTTACTAGAATACGTTTCATTGTGTTCCTCCGAATTTTTTTTGATGCCAATGCCATGCCGTTTCTATTATTTGCTGAATATTGTATTGTGGCTGCCAACCTAATATTTGCTTTGCATTTTCAGCTGAACCGATTAGTTTGGCGGGATCACCTACACGTCTATCTGAATATGTATAGTGTATAGTTTGCCCAGTAATCCGCTCAACTTCTTGAATAATGTTGAGAACAGAATAACCTTCACCATTCCCTAAATTAAGCTTTAAATTGTTTTCATGCTTATCTAAATATTCAACAGCTCGACTATGCGCATCTGCTAAATCGATGACATGAATATAATCACGAATACATGTTCCATCAGGGGTTTCGAAATCTGAGCCAAATACTGAAATAGTTTCTCGTTTACCCACTGCAACATCTAGAATAAGTGGGATTAAATGCGATTCAGGCTCATGCCATTCACCAATGTCACATTCCACAGCTGCTCCTGCTGCATTAAAATAACGTAATGCAGCAAATCTCACTCCATAAGCTAAGGAATAATCCTCCATGATTTGTTCTATCATTAATTTTGTGCGACCATAAGGATTAATAGGGTGTTGTGGATGATTTTCTGTAATTGGCCACTCTATCGGGTTCCCATATGTTGCACAAGTTGAGGAGAAAACAATTTTTTTTACATTAAAAGCTAGCATTGTATCAAGCAACTTAATCGTATTCACAACATTATTTTTATAATATTTTGAAGGCTGTTCTATTGACTCACCAACATAAGCAAATGCAGCAAAATGAATCACTGTATGAATTAGTGGATAACCTGTAAACAATCTCACTAAATCTTCTTTATTCGCTAAATCTCCTTCTATGAACGGGATATGCTTTGGCACAAACTCTCGATGACCTGTGCTCAAATTATCGAACACAACTACTTCTTTTCCTTGTTGTATTAAGTATTTCACCGTATGTGAGCCTATATATCCTGCTCCACCAATTACCGCAATCATTTACATATCCTCCGCTAGATTCCGTAATTGCTCAACCATAAGCCACTCAACATTATTATCACTCGTGTAGGAAAACCCGTCCGGTAAAATCTTCCCGCCTTCAGCAAATTTCTTTGACCACCATGGAAATTCTGGCTGAATAATATAATAATCATCAAATTCAACCGTATGACGTGCATCATCCTCCATAATCATCGCTTCATGCAACTTTTCACCTGGACGAATGCCAACAATCTCAATGTTACACTCTGGAGCAATGGCTTTAGCTAAATCTATAACTTTCATACTTGGAATTTTTGGTACAAAAATTTCACCACCATGCATACGTTCTAAATTATCAAGTACAAATTCCACACCTTGTTCTAATGTTATCCAAAAGCGTGTCATTCGTTCATCTGTAACAGGCAATGTACCCGTTTCTTTTATCTTTTTAAAGAATGGTACAACGCTTCCTCGACTCCCCACTACATTACCATAACGTACAACTGAAAAACTTGTTTTCTTTTCTCCTACATATGCATTAGCTGCCACAAAAAGCTTATCAGAAGCCAGTTTTGTTGCTCCGTAAAGATTTACTGGTGAACATGCCTTATCTGTTGAAAGTGCAATCACTTTTTCCACACCACAGTCAATTGCAGCCTCAATAATATTTTGTGCACCATTAATATTCGTTTTGATTGCCTCAAATGGATTATATTCACATGCATCCACATGCTTCATCGCTGCCGCATGAATGACGATATCGACACCATCGAATGCACGATGTAAGCGCTCTTTATCACGAACATCACCAATAAAAAAACGTAAACGTGAATCAATAAACTCCTGCTTCATTTCATATTGTTTCAGCTCATCGCGACTAAAAACAATCACCTTTTTTACACCTAAGTTTAAAATCTTTCGAATAAATTTCTTCCCGAAAGATCCCGTTCCTCCTGTAACAAGTACCGTTTTATTTTTAACTGTTTCCATTCTATATTAAATACCTCAATTCAGCTTTTATGTATTTTAAGAACATACCTACTTTCTATTATATATCGGCTAACCTTCGAGAATCTAAAATTTCCAACAAAAATACGTCACACCTAATAAGATGTGACGCTACTTAATGAAGTACTTCCCGTTTCAATCTGAATTTCGATTAAAACAATTATACTCCTATCCATTACTTTGTAATTCTTATAGTCAAATTAATAAAATTATTTTCTAAAATATTCTTACAAAGAATTTTTTAAAACCCACTCACCGAATTTATCTTTTTCAAATATCTCTTTATTATAGAGACCATCTACAATTTTATAAAAATCAGTGAATGTATAATTTAAAAAATCACAAAATTCTTTTAGAGCCTTTTGATCAACTTTATGATCATATTTTTTCACTAATCGAATCCCTTCTTCTCTATTAATCAAACCATATCTAATAAATTTGGAAGCATAATCTGTTGCACTTGCATGTCCAAATTTAGGGTATTTCAACCAAGGGTGAATTAAATATGCAGCTGTGTCAACTTGATCAAAATTTTCAAATGTATGTTCACGTACCCATTCATGAGTCAAATCTTTGAAACCATTCTTTTTTGCAAAGATATAGTTTGCATAACTATTCCATCTTACAAAATAACTTAAATAAATAGGTTCTAAATTATTTATTTCCTCTTGTGTAGGAGGATTACAGAATATTAAATCATTCATAGTAATTTGATCATCTAATAGTTCTTCAAAAGGAATATCTGAAGCAACACCATTATTTATTTGATTTTTAGCGGAGAAAGTTTCATTTCTATCAATACCACCATATTCATAACTAATATTTTCACCATATACAATCAACGGGATATTAAATTTTTTAGCTAAATGTAATGGATACGTGTAAATCAATCGATCTATATACCAAGTTGGCTTTCCATATTTTTCGAAAGTTTTTTTCATAATTGCTTTTTGGGCCTTTAAATTAGGCTTTAAAGTTATTAAATGACAACCAAATCGTTCTGAAATATTTTTAATATTGTGTTTTCCTGCATTGGTCATTTCAAAATTATCTTCAACTGATACTAATAAAGGATTCATATTCATAACTTCTTTAAAATAATGTACTTGGAAATGACTATCCTTTCCTCCACTAACTGCAATAATACAATCGTACTCGCCATCATTCTTTCTTCTGTATTTATTACAAAGGTCTTCTAATTCTTGCTGTCGTCCAGCCCAATTTGTAATATCTTTTTGTTCTTCTGCCCTACACGCCTGACAAATACCTTCTTCATCAAAGTAAATCCCAGGTCTAGTATCAGGCATTACACATTTTTTACAATAATTCACTTTTAAAACTCCTCATAATTTTATTTATCTAGTTTAGTTATTCTAAACGGTGATTTCACCAATATATACAATATGTAACAAAAATTCAAATCAATAATTTACCAAACACTTAAGCCACCATCAATTAAAATATTCTGTCCAGTTACATAACTCGATGCATCGGACGCTAAATAAATTAATGCGCCGACCATTTCTTCTGCTTGCGCCATTCTTCCTAATGGAATACGGTTCCCGTAATTTTGTTTAAACGTTTCATTCTGACCACTCTCTACTCCACCAGGTGTAATCGTGTTAACACGGATGCCATCCTTTGCCCAGTAAGTAGCAAGATATTTTGTTAACGCAACAACACCACCTTTTGAAGCTGAATAAATAGCTGGTGTATTAATTTGACGATCTAAGTAAAATGATCCCTCATAAATTCGATTATCCGGACCCATCACACCATAAATAGAAGAAGTTTGAATTATAGACCCCCCTGTTCCTTGCTCTTTCATTACTTTTCCAACATATTTTGCAACAAGGAACATGCTATCAAGATTCGTACTCATAATCTCTTTCCATTGATTTAAATCATATTCTTCAAAAGGGGCAAAAAAGGCATTGAGATTGCTGGACTTTCCAGCAGCATTATTATGAAGAATATCAATTGTTCCAAACTCCGAGACAACTGTTTCTACCATTTCTTCCACAGACTGTTCGGATGTTAAATCACAATAAATAGCCTTTGCTGTTACACCATACTTCTTTTTAATTTCATTTGCGATTTCTGTAGCATTTTCAACATTAATATCTACTACTGCTATATTAGCCCCTGCATCAGCTAATCCCATACAAAAATGACTACCTAAAATCCCTGCACCACCTGTTACTATTGCATTTTTACCTTTTATAGAAAATCGTTGGAAATATTTCATTCAAGTAACCCTCTTTTCTTTGCAAGGAGCTCTACTATTTCAAAATCTAATTCCGAATCGATATCTTGAGAGCGTCCTTCTGGCATAACATATAAAATTGTATTATCTGTAAAGACAGATATTGCATTGAAGAAGGATTTGCGATTCCATACATAGATTGAAGCATTCATATCATATGTCTTAGGTGCATCTTGACGTCTAACAACTGTATTTTCTAATGGTTTTGAAAGTCCTACATAACCATCTTTGCCCTTTTCCACTAGATTAAAATAAGGACTTCTTCGCGCTGGTGCTGCGGTTATCAAATTTGTTGCATTGTCATGTAGTTCAAGCATTGAAACGGCATTTTGCAAATCTTCAATCGTTCGTAGGGGGGAAGTAGCATCAATATCTGTTATCGTGTCAAATTTCAAATTGCTAAGTTTTTCAATTTGCTGAACACAATGTTGAATTACTGGTAACTTTGCAGCAGTGTCAGTCGCTAATTTGTCAGGACGTTTAACTACATAATCCACTCCAAATTCCTTGGCTACTTGCAAAATTTCATCACTATCACTACTTACTGCAATAACATCAAAAAGATTACTTTTCTTAGCTTGTAAAATGCTGTGGGCAATTAACGGTTTCCCTAATAATCCACGCAGATTTTTATTTTTGACACCTTTTGATCCCCCACGTGCACATATAGTACAAATTCTAATCATTATATACCCACTCCTTAATTAAAGAAGACTTTTCAACTTTTTCAATCATTTTGACAATATTAAGCCCCTCTTTAAATGAACAACAAAGAGATGAGCCATTCAAAACTGCTTCATGTTGTTTTCTATATGTGTAATCCTTATCTATCTTAGCTAATTGTTCAATCTCTCCATTACAATTAATACTATTATTGATAAAGTCAATTTTTATAGTTTTATTATTCGTTTGCACTATGACATATCGTTGAGTAATACGGTCTAAATAATTTAACTCAACAGATACATGTACTTTCTGTTTCGTCTTGTAAGAAATATGTACGTAGTCTTCTGAATGAATATTTAAATTACTGATTTTATCCATCTTCGCAATTAATGAGTGCCATTCGCCAAATAATGTGGTCAAATAATCTAATTCATGACTTAAATCTCTTAGGACACCTCCACCTTGCTCACGATACGCAGAATAACTCTTTGTATAATTTGTATTTGGTCTCCAACTTGGTAAATACTGCCCAGCATATGCATTCACACTTATAATTTCCTCATTATATAACATTGTCTTTAACTGTTTAATAAGTGGATGAAATCTTAGATTATACGCAACAAATGTCTGACTTTCATTAAAGCTAATAGACTCCATTTTCGCAAAAAGAGGTTTTTCAACAAGGATATTCCCAGTATATCTATTATCCAAAATATTCTTTAAAGTCTCTATATGAGACATTGTTTCATTAGCGATTACAATATAGTCATAATTATTTGATTGAAGGGCACTTTCCAATTTTTTATAGGAATTTTGCTCTCGTATGGGTCTTCTTGAAACAATTGATACTTCTAAACCCATTTCTCTCAAAATTCGTGCATGTCTTTGTCCTATTGAACCATAGCCGATTACTAAACCCTTCATTTCAATACTTCTTCTTTCGTAAATATTTTTGTATATTCTCTATCTGCCCGTTCAAATTCATCAACCTGCCCAATATCTAACCAATATTCCCGAATTGGGAAAACAGATGTTTTTTTCCCTTTTTCAATTAATTGCTCAAAAAGTGTTGGCATATCGTAAAATTCATCCTGTGGAATTAACTCAAACACTTCAGGATTCAGTACATAAATACCTGCATTGACAAAGCTACGATGAATCGGTTTCTCTTTTATTGTCACTAAATCTGTACCCATTGTTTCAATAACACCGTACGGAATTTGGAATTCGTATTCCCTCACACACATCGTTGCAACTGATTGATGCTCAGTATGAAATTGCATAAGCTGTTCAAAATTAATTTGTGTGAGTAAGTCTCCATTCATCACAAAAAATGGTTCAGTTGGTCGGTTTACTAGTAAGGAAAGTGCTCCAGCTGTTCCCATACGTTTATTTTCTTCTATATACTCAATCATGACATCAAATTCTTCACCATTTTGAAAATACTCTTGAATAACCTCTTTTTTGTAATTTACTGAGAAAATAAAATGTGAATATCCATATTGTTTAAAACCTTCAATAATTGTTTCTAAAATAGGTTTATTACCTACTTTCAACATCGGTTTGGGTATATCGTTTGTAAGTGGACGGAGCCTAGTCCCCAATCCCCCAAGCATTAAGATTACTGTATTTTTATTTGTAGATACATCTATCTTGTCCATAAAAAAAATATCAATTATTTTATTAGATTCATCTACTATCGGTAATTGCTTGAGCCGTTTAGACTTCATTAGCTGCTTATATTTAAACGACCTTTGCCCGTGTTGAGCACTTATCGGGTTCGTATTCATAATAGAAGTAATCGGCACTTCAAGCCCTTCTCCTCGTAAGATACCTCGTCGAATATCTCCGTCTGTTACCGTGCCAAGTAAACGTTTTTCCGCATCAACAACAACTGCAAATTGCAAAGAAGAGTTATCAATAATTTTCATTGTTTCAAGTAAAGTTTGATTATTTCTAACGATTGTTTTTTGCCAATGCTTCATAGACTACACTTCCTTTGCAGGTACGCCAACCGCTTTTATGCCACTTGCTATATTTTTAACTACAACTGCCCCTGCACCTATTAAACAGTTTTCTCCAATATGAATTCCTTGTATAATTGTTGCACCTGTTCCGATATGTGTTCCTTTTTTGATATGGACATTTCCGGATATTTTAGTGCCTGGCGCAATATGTATATGGGGACCTATCTGGCAATCATGATCAATCAGCGCACCAGTGTTTATAATACTATTATCGGCAATTTTTGTATTCGTTTGAATAACAGTACCAGCCATTATTTGAACTCCTTGTCCCAATTGAACAGATGGAGCAATGATGGCTGAAGGGTGTATAATGGATTTAAATTGAAAATCTTTACATCGAAAATGATTAAATAATTTTTCTCGCAATGGTGATGGATGTATCATTCCCAAACCAAGAACTAATTCTATCTCTGATGAATGATAGTTTTGTATTATTTCATCAATACCTAGATAGGGTAAACTGAAACAATTCTTTTCAAAGACAGGTGCAGTAAATCCGAGTATTTTCTCTCCTTGAGCTAATAACATTTCCATCAATACCGAAGCATGCCCACCATTTCCAATGAAAATAATCGGTTTATTCATCTATTAGGTCATCCTCGTCATATGATTTTGAAGCAATCTGTCCAATGTAAGACCAATATTTAGACGGCTTGATTCCATCTCCTGGTCTTTTTGTAGTCAAATTACTCGTAGAAAATTCTTCACCTGCTTGTATCGACTTTTTCGCAATTAAGCTTTTGCGTGCAGGGATACGATTTTGTAGTTCTATAGTTGTCGGGCTTTTTATTCCATCTCCTAATGCCTGTTCTACTTCTCTTATGCTTTTTATCATTGCTTTTAACTCATTAGGATTTAAAGAGGCTACATGATCTGGTCCTTCTAATGTTTTATCTAACGTAAAATGCTTTTCTACTACAGTTGCACCCATACTTACAGCAGCAATAGGGATATGTATACCTTCAGAATGGTCTGATAAACCAATAGGCAATTGAAAGACCTTCTTCATTTCAATCATTGCTTTTAAATTTATGGATTCTATTGGCGCCGGATATTGTGTTGTGCAATGTAAAAGTGTTACATATTTTTTTAATACTTCTTTCGCTTCTTCTGTCCTATAAAAAGAATGTACTTGCTCTAACACAACCGGCTCTAGTGGTCTTGCAAATCCATAAGCAATAAACGCCAATGCTTCATGAATTTCATCAATTGTTGCCATACCCGTCGATAAAATAATTGGCTTTCTTTTAGTTGCAATGCAATGTATAAACGGTGCATTCGTTAACTCCCCTGAAGGAATTTTGGCAGTTGTTATGTCTATTTCATCGAGCAGAAAATCGGCACTTTCAAAGTCAAAAGGTGTCGATAAAAATTCAATTTGCACTGTTTGGCAAAATGACTGCAAATTTACAAATTCCTCATGAGTTAGTTCCAGTTTTTTTAACATCGCTAATTGTGACGTAGCTTCTCCTAAATTTTGAACTTGATAATCCGCTTGTTTCGCTTTCTTTGTTACTAAATTTTCTGCTTTAAAGGTTTGAAATTTAACTGCATCTGCCCCGGCTTCTTTTGCAACCTTTACTAGCTTTTTTGCCATATCTAATGAACCATTATGATTGACACCGGCCTCTGCGATGATATATGTCTTATTCATAGGTCATAAAACTCCTTTTGTATAGAAAATGAAGATAAACTTTGCAATACGTCTAATATTTTTTCTGATGCATTACCTTCACCAAAAATCTGATCATAAACACCGTTAAAATACCTTGCCTTTTCAATAGTTAAATAGATTTGTTCAGCATCAAGCACTGTATTAAACACTGAGTTCGGCTGCTCTCGACCTTCTTGACGGCTTCCACAATTAACAGTAGGCGTCGCTAAATAAGGAACTTCAATTAATCCGCTTGATGAATTTCCAATAACCACTTCAGCATACTTCACTGCACTTAGATACTTTAATTGACCTAAAGAATCATATAATTTAGCATTACTATGCGTTAATACAAATTGTTGAATAGCCTCATTAATCATACGTCCACCATTATCTGCATTCGATTTAGTAAATAATAAATTAACATCCTTAAAGTTTTCTAATGCTTCTAATAATTTATAAATCCCATCTATCTGACCATTCGTTTCAGGGTGATATGTAATTAAAAACATAGGACGAAGATTATCAAGTTGAAGATTTTGATATAATTCATTTTTCGTTAGTAGATTTTCTTTCACAATATTTTCTATGCCTAGAGCACCTACATTAAAAACGCACTTAGGTGACTCTCCTAATTGAATGACTCGTTTTCGATGAGATTCTGTACTTGTAAAATGCCATGTAGCCATTTTTGTAATAGAATGACGAATGGCATCATCATACGCACCAAAAGTACATTCACCCCCATGTATATGAGCAATAGGAATTTGCATAATTAGTGCTGACTGCGCAACTGCTAACATTTCAAAACGGTCACCTAAAATAACAATTAAATCCGGTTGTAAACGGGCAAGTACATCTGCAAAACTAATAGTAGCAAGCCCCATCGATTTTACAACACCTGTAGCTGTATCTGTAGATAATAGTATTTCTACTTTCTCATCAATAGAAAAACCGTCACTTTCAATTTGTCTGTAGGTATTTCCAAACTCCGGAGATAGGTGCATTCCCGTTACAACCATTTGTAATTCAAATCCATTATCATGTTGAATTTTCTTTGCAAGGTTTGTCAGTAAACCATATTCTGCTCTAGTCCCAGTTACAACACAAATTTTACGTTTCAATTGTTATACCTCACTTAATGGTGTACTAGGAATGTTAACAACACTTTCATTTAACTGCTCTGTCACATTCAAATCTGCTTTCGGACATTTTTGATACATTGCAAGTTTGTGCATCGGCGTCCAAATTGGGCGACTCATTACACCTTGTTCATTTAAAAAATTCAATACTTCATCACGGTTATATCGCTCATCAAGTATCAATGTTTGTAGCCAATAATTACTTCTGGTATTTGCAGGCTCTTTAAATAAATGTACACCTTCTAAATTTACTAACCATTGCTCATACCGCTTTGTTAACTCACGCTTTTGCGGAATAAACATTGGCATTTTTTCTAGTTGTGCACAACCTAATGCTGCATTCAAGTTTGGCATTCGATAGTTATAACCAATTTCATCATGATCATAAGCCCAACGGTGAGGAACTTTGGCAGTTGTCGTTAAATGCTTGGCATAGTCAGCTAACGCATCATCATCCGTCACAAGCGCACCGCCACCACCGGTTGTTATAATTTTATTTCCGTTGAAACTAATAGCACTTACTTTCCCAAAGCTCCCTGTAGGTTTTCCTTTATAATATGTTCCTAAAGATTCTGCAGCATCTTCAATTAGAACAAGATGATACATTTCACATATTTCAAGTAATCCATCAATATCAACAGCATGTCCAAATGTATGCATCGGAACAAGAGCTGAAATTCGTCGGCCCGTTTCTTTATTATAAAGATTACCATTACGCAATTCGCCAATAGTCTCAAGATGTATCTTTAATCTTTCCATATCAACACCTAATGTCTGAAAGGAAACATCTACAAAATGAGGTACAGCACCCATATACGATACAGCGTTTGCCGTAGCAATGAAAGTAAGGGAAGGTACTAAAACTTCATCCCCTGCTTCTACACCTACAACCTTTAAAGCAATATGAAGTGCAGCCGTTCCGTTAACAACAGCAACTGCACGCTTCACACCTACAAAGCGAGCTAAATCCTCCTCAAAGCGATTAACATATTCCCCAACAGAGGATACCCATCCCGACTTAACACAATCCGTTACATATTCGATTTCTTTGTTATTGAACGTTGGTTCATGTAAAGGTACAAATTCTTTCCCGTAATAGGATTTTATATGCTCTGTAAATGCCACCCATTGATTATTCATATGTTATATACATCTGCCTTATATTGAGATAAATTCTTTGGATTTGTAAACCATTCAATCGTTTCTTCAAGACCTCGTCGGAAGCCTTCTTTACCACCATATTGTGGTGACCAATTTAATAATTCTTTTGCTTTTTTATTTTCTGCCCATAGGCGTTCTACTTCACTTTTTTCAGGACGCAGGCGTTTCTCATCGGTGTCAATTGTTAAATTAACCCCCATTATATCTGCAATCATTTCTGCTGTTTCACCAATCGAAACTTCATAATTTGACCCAATATTAATCACTTCACCAATTGAATTAGAAGATTCCATTACGGTTATAAAGCCATTTACTGTATCTTTTACATAGTTAAAATCACGTGTCGGACTAATGGAGCCTAGCTTAATTGTATTTTTGCCGTTCGCTAGCTGACTAATAATGGTTGGTATTACCGCACGAGCCGATTGACGTGGTCCATATGTATTAAAAGGACGAATAATTGACACTGGTGTATCAAATGAACGATAAAATGATAAAGCCATTTGGTCGGCTCCGATTTTAGATGCTGAATAAGGGGATTGTCCTTGTAATGGATGGTCCTCATCGATTGGTACATATAAAGCTGTTCCATATACTTCACTTGTTGAAGTATGTACAATCTTTTCTATCCCTAATTCTTTTGCAGCTTGTACAACATTTAATGTACCAGTTACATTTGTATCAACATATGTCGATGGAGAATGATATGAATATGGGATTGCAATGAGTGCCGCTAAGTTTAATACATGTGTGCAACCTTTCATTGCCTCCTTTACCCCATATGGATCTCTTATATCCCCAGAAAACACATCCAATGATGCCTTTATTTCTGATGATGACTGGTCTAACCAACCCCATGAATTAAATGAATTATAATAAACAAATGCACGTACATCATAGCCCTGTCGTACTAATGCTTCTGTTAAATGAGAGCCGATAAAACCATCTGCTCCTGTTACTAATACTTTCTTAGCCATACCTACACACCCTCTACTTTTTTACAATGTCAATAAACTCTTCATGATTAACAAGAGGTACATTATTAATCTTTGCGCCCATTTTAGCCGTATTGTACACCTTTATATTGGTACAATTCATTTTTTCATTATACCAATGTAAAAATGCATATAAATTGGAGGTTGTGTTAATTCTACAACCATCGTTAGCTAACACTGTTCGAACTTCCTTTGTATACTTTAGTTCTATTGAAGTTGCTGAAGTTGCATGAGATTGTTTGCCTGTAAAACCTAAATCCTGACCAAATAATATTATAGATTGATAACCGATTAACTCTAACAAGCTGAATGTCGTTGTCCCTACCGAACCACCTGTTTCTATGAGTAGGCATTGTTTTTCTCTTGCTACTTCTTCAGCTAAACGATAGCCTTGTTGAAATAAGATATAACGCTTCCCGTTATACGTGCTAACTGCTTTGTTATTAGCTGTCGATAAATAAAATAAATCACCTGTAAAGTTACTATTATATAATTGATTTTCAATAACATTATTAGCATCTGAAATAATAGTTGCAGTAGGTTCAATATTTTGATCCAATAGCTTCTTTAATACTGCACCTACAACATAAATATCTACATATTTTTGTTTATCCTTTAGCCAATGTATAGTTTCGTCAAGAGAGGGTCCTGCTGCTACTAAACAAGCTACTTTTTTAGTTGGCTTTGGATAATGACAGTCATCACCTAATTTTATATTTTCGTTAAAATTATTGGCCATTAATTTTGCATCTTTTTTATATGCGATTTGATTATTTTTAATTATATCTAAAATATTGAACAACGGATGATTTTCACCTATTGCTTGTAACCACACATTGGGAATCAGTATCTGCATATCAGCATGTATCGAGGAATTATTCAAATCATGGACAATTTTAATATTTTCTTGCTGCCACCATGTTTCATTACTGTTTTTTAAAAGAAAGAGTTCTAATTCCTGTTGTTCAAAATAGTAAACAGTTATTCTTTTTCCTTGCGTACTTTCGACAAGTGCCTTTAAATGATAACCAAGACCAAGACCAATCATAAAATATTCTTCACTTTTAGTATCACATTCGGCATTAATCCAACGCTTCGCATCATCTATTGGTCGATACTTACTATAAATAGTTACTCCATTTAGTTGTAATGTAGATTCACCATTTTTAGCCTTCTCTAACGACCATTTCATCATTAAATAATCCCTACAATCGGATGTAACTCTTCAAAAAATGGAGAAATCTCATACTCAAACATATCTGCTACTAACACATAGTCTCGTATTTCTAAACCAGTATTTACTTCATGTAAAAACTCATGAATTTTTTCTGCCTCAAACTTCACGTTTACATCATTCTGCCCTAACAATTCTACAGCTTGTATTAGCCAATCCATCCCTTCGGAAAAATCTAATATCATTTGTAAAGCATTTCCAATTTTATCCTCGCGTAAATAATTCGCAATTTGAATGTTTCCAGCTGGTACTTTTGCCAAATAATCATTATAACTAATAATTACTTCAATTACTTCTTCTCTCATTCTAATTCCTCGCTTTTATGTTTTTCGAAAACTTCATTGCAATAGTTCTTTGTTTTCTTTATAGCCTGTATCATTTCAGTATAAAGATCTTTTGTTTGATTATAAATTCGTTTATATTTCTCATCAGCTTCTTCATTTTCCCTTGGTAAATAACCACGCATAACCTTCATCGTAATAGGTGAAACAATAGATTCAATAGGTAATTGTTTTAATAATTTTTGCGATTTTTCTTCAATTTTATCCAATTCCCTTAAAACACGTTGTTCAAAATATGTATTTGAACGATTAGATGATAATTCTATTAAGCCACTAGTAAAAATACGGATAAGCTTTTCATATAATTTTATTTTTTTTTGTAAAACCTCATTAACATCTAATTGGATTTGTTGTGATGCATCGTGATTCTTGATTTCAACTTTTTCGTTTGTTACATATTGAGCACAGAATTCTGCAAAAGGCATTTGCGGAAAACCATTAATCTTCACACCACCTTCTGTGCAATTAAAAAACAAAACTTCTGGAATAATTCTCTTAATCATTTTTTCAAAATCAAGTTTCATTGCATACAATGGTGGCGTAGTCCACACAGAATCATCATAATAACCTTCTACTTTAAAAGCAGATTCTGCTTTTAAAACTTCTACATCTACTTCTCGTGCCTGACTGTTATATGTGGCATGCGTCACATTATTTGTATAAGCAAGGTCTTGCCCTATAAATGCTATAGGTCCAGTTGTTATATATTGTGCGATAGAAAAAACAAGATTTGCTACAGAAGCACCTCCTAACAGAATGGGAACTTCGATATTTAATTCATCACGAATATATCTTGAAAAGGTACCCCATCCACTAGTATCGACCACATATCCACTCTGTTTAAAAGAATCTCTTACTCTAGGGTGATTTAATAAAGTATAAATTATTTTAGTATTATTGAAATATAAATTTTCAAACGTTTCATAATTTTCTTTCGCAGGATCCACAGAAACTACGTAGTCTGGATAAATACCTTCCGCTATTAATGAATGGATCGTTGTACCTGCTGCAATGATTATAATAGAATCACGAATTTTTTTTAACATAGGTATCTGTTTACTTAAGGAAGGTCCACCAGAAGCAATTACTATTGGACAAGAATATGACTTGTGTAACAAATTAAGACTACAATCCTTATTTAAGTTGAATAAATTATCTATAAAGTTTTTTTGCCATTGTTCAGCAAAAAGTATTAACGTCAAATCATTCGTTCGATTAGACATTTGCACATCCTTTATTTTTTGCAAAACTTTCTTATACAACTCTGGAAAAATTTTATCATAATTAGTTAGGCAAAATACTTGAAAAGAAGTTCGAATTTCTTCTGCAAAATCTTGTAAATGAATATTAAAATCTTCAATTACAGTGCTGTTAAAAATAATTAGATTTTCATGTGATTTTTTAACCTTTATCTTTCCATTGTCTAATAGTGGATCAATAACGATAAGGCGCTCATTAAATTGAAAACGGTCTATCAATGCATCCACTAAATAACCACAACCGTACCCAAATACGATATGCACATGGTGTGGTACATAATATTTTTCAGCTAGTTTTTCACTCTCTAATTTTGGATTATATTTACTGTGTATAAGAAAATCATTTACCTTTAATGTCTCATCGCCACTCTTCATCAATATTTTTTCTATATAGATATCTTTATTCATCAATATTTCACCTCTATATAATATCGACTTTCAAATGAAAATATAAAGAAAAACCTTCAGCTATAAACGCTGAAGGTTTAATTATTATTAATAAATTATTGAAGTAACTGTAAAACACCTTGTGGTTGTTGGTTAGCTTGCGCTAGCATAGATTGTGCAGCTTGCATTAAGATATTGTTTTTCGTGAAGCCCATCATCTCTTTTGCCATATCAGTATCGCGGATACGAGATTCAGCAGCTGTTAAGTTTTCAGAAGTTGCACCTAAGTTGTTGATTGTGTGTTCTAAACGGTTTTGTACCGCACCTAAAGATGCACGTGTTTCAGAAACACGTTTTAATGCAGAGTCAATAACAGAAATTGAGTTATCTGCATTTGTTTGAGTAGTGATGTTAATACCAGCACCAATTGAACCAGCAGCTCCTAAAGATGCAACATTACCTGTATCAAGTGCATTTACACCAAGTGCTGATGCACTCATGTTCATGACTGATAAGTTAATAGATTGGCCTGAGTTCGCACCAATATGGAATACTTTACCGCCAGCATCAGTTGCAGAGCTAGGCGAAGAAATAGCTGTACCGAATGAACCGTTTAATAATTTTTGTGTGTTGAACTCTGTGTCAGTTGAAATACGAGTAATTTCTTGAGCTAAAGAGTCAATCTCTAATTGTAATGCTTCACGGTCTGAAGTTACGTTTGTATCGTTTGCAGATTGTACTGATAATTCACGCATACGTTGTAGGATAGAGTGTGTTTCGTTAAGTGCACCCTCAGCAGTTTGAATTAAAGAAACTGAGTCTTGAGCGTTTTTAGTTGCCATGTCAAGACCACGGATTTGTCCACGCATTTTTTCAGAGATTGCTAAACCAGCAGCATCGTCACCAGCGCGGTTGATTTTGTAACCTGAAGATAATTTCTCAAGGTTTTTAGAAGCTTGAGTGTTGTTGAAAGTAAGGTTACGGTGTGTGTTTAAAGCTGAAATGTTGTGTTGAATTCTCATTTGGAATTCCTCCTTGAATGTTTGTTTTGTTATTCCACATCCATGTGGAATTTCGGATTAGGTAGTATGTATGTACTTCCTGCCCCTTACAATTTATATATCGTATTTAATTGGAAATGTTTAATAGTTTTTTTGAAAGTTTTTTTATTTTTTTATGTAATAGATTACTAATTTAAAATTATCTCTAAAAACGTATTCTTTATTTTTTCTTTAGATGTTCCAAGAAGCTTGAAGATGCTGATAAAGCTTCTCTATTTTGTGCTTGAATGGCTTCAAAAACTTCAGAACGGTGTACTTTAACTGATTTTGGTGCAACAATGCCGATTTTAATTTGCTCACCTTCGACAGCTAGTATTTTAATTTCGATTTGATCGCCAATCATGATAGATTCGTCTTTTTTTCGAGAAAGCACTAGCATTATTTCGCACTTCCTTCCAATGTTTGCATTGGATAACGTAATGAATAAGATTTATTATCTTGAAGAACAATTTGTTTACCACATTTTTTATCCATGTTAATGATTAAAGGCGCAAGCAAGTTCATAGTGGATTCTTGGAATGTTTCCTTCATTGTTACAATAGCGTATGTAAGTACGTCCTCTTCCTTCCCAATTTGTAGCTGCTCACGATCATCTTCACTTATATCAAAGCTGTAATCTTTTTTGAAGGCGAACGGATAGGCAATTACAAAGCCAATTTCCACGTTATCAACAGATTGCAACATCGCTAAAGGAAGATCTGCATCTATTGGTAATAATACAAATTTTTTTTCATTCTCTAATCCAAGTAATCCATGCTCAAACGTTAAGATGTCCTGTTCTACAATTTCGACTTCACCTAAAAATTTAGTAGCAATTTTCATTCTTTTATACGCTCCTTTAAATGCTGACATTAATGTCAACATCCGGTCTTTGTACCATTGTACCAGTTACTTTTCCTGGTGTGTATTCGTGTATTGGTTTGTTCACTTTTGCGTCAATTATTGGCTCTCTCCGCTGAATCTTGACATCTGTTGTACCTGGTGTATAGTCTATTTTCACTGAACCCACTGATGGTACAAATTTAATATTAAACGGCGTACGGTGTGGACCATGATTTTGTTTTGCGATATTTTGGATAGTTGCACGGCCCTGGCCTTTACCAGCGTTGTCCATCATTTGACGTCCCTCTCTCGCCCTACGTGCCATTCCCTGTAGGTTCTCTTGTTTTCCTTTTTCTGCGTAGTTGGCACTTGATTCTAATGGACCTATCATCCCAATATCCCGTCTTGCCTGAGAAGAGTCTATCTTTAAAACGCCTTTAGTCGTACGAATTTCTAAAATAGCGGCTGGCTGTTCAATATGCTGTGTTGCTTTTGGTTGTTTAATATATTGTTGTGGTTTTGATATATTAAGGTCTAATTTTGCATCTGTCGTATTAATTTGAATTTGTGGGAGTCTCATCTGCTTCTCTCCTTTCAAGAAAAGCGTCTGAACAAAATGTCCAAACGCTTCATTTTAATCTTATTCGTTAAGATTTCTCAAATCTGATTCAATTTGAAAGACTACTATAATTATCTTATAAAATCTACTAATGTTTGTTGAATAATTTTAGCACCAACAGAAAGTGCAGCTTGATGAATTGATTCACTAGTAACCATTTCAGTAATAGCCTTCGCATAATCAACATCTTCATTATCAGACAACTGCTTTGTTACACTTACTTCACGGATAGAAAGACGATTCTCCATTAACTCCACACGATTTTGACGTGCTCCGACATCAGCCTGCGCCTCGAGAATTTTATTATGAATCGCTGTAATGTCATCTCCAGTGCTATGTTCAGCTACTCCTCCAAGAGCATTACCGATTTCTTCACCAGTCGCTGGTCCACCAGCACGATTAGGATCTAAAAGATCTGAAATTTCCCCCATCATATTATCAATATCTTGGAATAGTCCAGCTCCAGGAGTGTTAACTTTCATCTGAATGCCATCATAAACTTCAATAACTACATCTTCTGAGTTTACTGTTGTTGGGTCAATTGCACCATTCTCAAACAATGGCTGATTCGTACGTGTTCCACTAAAAATATAACGATCAGCAATCTTTGTGTTTCCTACATCTTGAATTTGCTGACGAATTTGATCGATTTCAGCTTTGATTTTTGCACGTTCATCCGGTGTATTCGTATCATTTGCTGCTTGAATCACTAGCTCACGCACACGCTTCATCCGTTCACCAACTTGGTCAAGCGATTCGTCTGTTGTATCAATCCAGTTATTAACCTCATTCATATTACGTGTATATTGTTCAACTTGCCCTAAATCACGGCGATAGCCCATTCCTTTTACTGCTATTACAGGATCATCAGAAGGTCGAGTAATTTTAGAACCCAAAGTTATTTGGTCCTGCAGCTTAGACATTCTACTGTAGCCATTATTTAAATTTAAAAGCATGTTATTGGATAGCATAGATTGCGTTACGCGCATTTTTTAAAAGCCCCTTTCTATCAATCTAGAATATTTTCTATAGTCCTACACGGCCCATGCCGTTAATGATTTTGTCTAATGTTTCATCGACAACTGTAATCATACGTGCGTTGGCATTATATGCTTGTTGGAACGTAATCATATTTGTCATTTCCTCATCAAGGGACACTGAACTTACTGAGTCACGATTACCAGAAAGTGTTACTAATAATTTTTCAGACGTTTTGTTTAAACGATAAGCTTCTTCACCGTCAGTTCCAAGTTTACCGATCATTCCTTGATAAAAAGAGTTAAATGTCGCACCCTCTAAACCACCTTGGACTTTGGATTGAATATTAGCAAGTTCAAGTGCCCATTTACCGTTTCCTTCTTCGTTCGGTCCAGAAGAAGCAGCTAATTTAGAAGGATCTTTTAATAACTCATCGTTTACCTTAATATTTCCAGCAGTTATTGGTCCAGTTTCCGTAGTAAAGAAATCTATATTATTTTTATTACCTGATAAATCATAGCCTTGCTTATGCATATCATTGAAGGCTTTAGCAAATTCAGCTGCCAATTTATTAAGGTCTGCTAATGTTTCAGAATAATAACCTTTAGTAATAGTATCCCCATTAGCATTTGTTGCAGTATAACCATATGAATCAATAAGGGATAACAGTTTCCCTTTACCTGGTTCTAACTGGTCATATGTAATCGATTCTATTTGGCCAAGTCCACTTACTTGAATAGATGAGAATACATTAGACAAGTCGTTGCCATTAATTTGTTTTGAACCAGTGCCATTTACTTCGATAGTAGCACAGTCTTTACCATTAACTAGCTCAATTTCATCTGTACCATTTGGTTTAAACACAACTGTAAGGGTTCCTTCAGCCACTGAACTAGCATTTCCGCCAGATTCAACTCGTTTAATTGAAACAGGTATGTAATTATTTAATTCATCGACTAAAAGATCACGTGCATCGTATAAGTCGTTCGGTACAAGACCATTCGGCTCTACTTCCTGAACTTGTTTATTGATGGCAGCAATTTGTTTTAAGAGTGAGTTAATACGATCCGTCGCAACACTAATTTCGTTCCCTAAATTACCTTGAATTGTTTTTAGCTGCTTGTCCATATATCTAAATGATTCAGCTAGGTGATCAGCACGTGAGATAGCTACTTTACGAGAGGCCGTATTTTCTGGATTTGTACTGACATCTTGAAGCCCTTTCCAGAACTGTTCTAATGCCGCGTTTAAACCAAATTGAGATGGCTCGTCCATAATATCTTCCATTTGAGAAATCGCATTTGAACGTGATTCCCAATAGCCAAATTTATTTGTTTCTTGGCGATATTGTCGATCAATAAATTCATCACGAATACGTTGAATTGATCCAGTTTCAACCCCAGTTCCAAGATGCCCAGGGTAATACGGTGAGTTTAAACCCGGCGTTGGAAAACCAGGAGTCGCTTGCATATTTACCCGTTGGCGAGAGAAACCTAATGTATTTGCATTGGAAATATTATGTCCAGTTGTGTATAAAGCTGTTTGTTGTGTAAATAAACCACGTTTACTTGCTTCTAAGCCCATAAATGTTGAGCGCATTTTTTTTCCTCCTTTTTATTAACGTTTATAATTCCAAGCAAAATTTCTTACATGGGCGCAAGAAACTATGCTTGAGAATCGAAAAATGATTTTTTGGCAACCTTATTTGTTCCGCGTATCTCATTACCAGAGTAGTTCATTTGCTCTGTCCGAGGTCGCAAAGTATCCATTGTGAGATTGACAAATTGTAGTGATTGAAACACTAGTTTTTGATTTAAATCGTTTTGTTCTTTTAAGTCGTTGATGATTTGCAATAATCGATTGCGCACTGCTGAAAGCGTATCTTTTTCAGTCTGTTGTTCAGCAGCCTCGATGACATCAGCGACAGTTGTTTTGTCAGTTGAAGCAAATCCTTTTGCTTCAAGGTAGTCCGTTACCTGTTTCTGACGCTGTTGCTCGAGCTTATCGATGGCCGCTACATGCGCCTGCTCATCCTTGAGCATTTGGTCCAGTGCTTCGATATTCCCAACTGTAATGATTTCAGTTTTTTTAATGGCTAGTTCAAGTAAGCTTTTATGCATTCTTTCTAGCTTTGTTAATGTAGAACAGATCGCTTCTGTAGACATTTTGCTAAGCACCCTTTCTGATATTCCTTAGAAACGATAATATTTCAGCATATCTTCTGCAACTTTGCGAGCGTCCACTTTGTATTCACCAGAATTGATATCTTTTTTTAGTTGTTGTACGCGTTCTGCACGCTCTGTGCTGTATGTTGAAACTCCTTGCATCTCCTGTGCAGTTTTTGAAATTTCGATTTTATCTGCAAAAGATGCCTTGTTAGCGCCTGATTTTACATTGCGCACTTGATTTTTATAGGCGTTCACTGCATTAATCCCATAAGATGTAATTTTCATTTAATAACCCCCCTATCTAAAAAGCTTATCTTCCTATTATTTCGGATTGTCTCACATAATGTTAAGTTTTCAAATATAAAAAAGTGTGCTAATTTTGTTTAAAATTAACACACTTTAGACCTATCAATTATGCCTCGGCACAATTGCGTCCGGAATCGGCTTTGTGCTTAGGCCTGCAGATGTTTTTTGCGCGAAAGCGTAGCGTCAGCAGCATGATGTTGGTCACTCAGTTGTTGCCACAGGACGTGGCGTTCTTAGACTGAGTTCCTCTATTTCAGCGGGTGTTTGGACACTCGCTGAAAGAAGTTAACGTTTTCGTTCTGCGTGATATGTTACACGATCACGTTCTGCCACACTCTCACGGAACTCCTTCGCCGCTTCAAATGTACGTAGCTCCGACTTCAATTCATCCTGACATTTTGTACAAAGCTTACCTTGTGTCGTTAGATGACCACAGTTATCACATGGATAGCCAAGATTCGGGAACATCGCAGTCTGTAAGCGCCCCTTGCGTACCCATTTATACAATAGATCCTCTTCAGCACCAGTTGCTTCAACAATGCGTTCTACTGTCGCTGCACGGTTTTCACGTTTACGTAAAAAGCGATAAACGATTTGATATAAGTCCTCTTCAGATTGAGCACATTTATGACATACTTCTCGGACCCCTGTATAATTAAAAAACTCATTACATTTCGGACAATTACGAACCTCTGCCATCAACTCTTCCTCCTCTTACATATAACAGCTAAACGAAATTTATATACTCGTAATCTATTATACACAATGCATTAGCATTTTCATCCATTAATTAGTGTGAAGCTTTTGACATTTTTAGCGCCTGCGTTTAATAAAACCTCAGTAGCATGCCTTAAAGTCGTTCCTGTAGTTTTTATATCGTCAAAAAGAAGATATTCTTTATGCTCTACTTGTGCTCCAGCCATCAGACGGAAAAGAGAAGCTGCTTGGATGCGCTGCTCTCTGTTTTTGGAGCTTTGCGTTGCTGTCGTCGTCTTTTCTAAAAGTTGTATAAAAGGAATATTAGCAGCTTTTAATAGCTCCTCCATATGCGAAAAGGTACGTTCCCTTTGCTTGAGGGGATGCATAGGAATCGGAATGATGGTTGCTTTTTCATGTTTAAATCGTGCATGTAGCTCCTGCCGAAATACTTTAGCAAGTGCGACATCCTGAAGAAATTTATATTGATGCAAATAATCTTTCATCGCATCGTTATATTGGTAAAGTGCTGTTGCTGTTGAGGAATATTCAAATCGAGCCGAGCACCTATCACAGATCGTTGGTTGAAATTGTTTTGTTAAAAGTATTTTCCATGAAATTGCTGCTTGCAAAGGCTGTGAGCATAATAAGCAAAGTGTTTCAATTTTATTCATTATGATGAAAATCCTTTCTTATTATAATAAAGAATTTTGATACGCGCATCATCCATTTCAATCGTAATACCATGATGAAAAAATACGACGTCTCCATCTGCAAAATTAGCATTTCGTCCAACTCGCCCAGCGATTTGTATTAGTGCACTGGAAGTGAAAATTGTTGATTCTGCCCCAATCACTGCGACCTGTACGTTTTTTATCGTAATTCCTCTTTCTAAAATGGTCGTTGTCAGTAAGCCTGGAACTTCTTCATGGCGCAGTTTAAGCACTTTTTCTTTACGCTGAGGATCTTCAGCGTACACCGCCATAATGCTTCTATCTAATAATTGAAAAAGGGGCGTAGCTGTTTTCATTAATTCTACTTTCGGGAAAAATAATAGAAAAGGTTCTTTGCGTGCAAGGCGCTCCTCTGTCCATTGTTTTAGCTGTCGTGGGATCTTTCCTCGTTTTAAACTTTTTTCATAGCTCCATAGGGAATGAAATCGAGGGACTGGTAATGGACGGTTATGATAGCGCTTCGGGATAAATGAATAGCTTTTATTTTGATACTGAGTAAGTAATTTTTGCGAAGGTGTTGCTGTGACCAACATTATTGGTGCGTTTTCTGTTTTCGCCTTTTGCACAGCGCTTTGTAAGGTTTCGTCAAATGTATATGGAAATGCATCAGCTTCATCAACAATCATGACGTCAAACGCTTGTTCAAAACGATAAAGCTGATGAGTTGTAGCAAACACAAGCTGTGCGTAGCCCTCCTGCTTTGGTGATCCACCGTATAGTGCATGGATGATCGTTTGCTGGAAAACAGTTTGAAAGCGCGGATATAACTCGAGCACTACATCTGTACGTGGCGTAGCGATACATACCCGTAAGCCCTGCTCTAACGCATAGTGTACAGTCGGGAAAAGTAGCTCTGTTTTTCCTGCCCCACATACGGCATGGATAAGATGCGAACGCTTTGCTTTAACACTTTCTAGCATTTCATTTGCGGCCTGTTGTTGAAGCACTGTAAATTGCCCTGCCCATTTGAGTGAGTGCTTTCTTGTTCTCATTGCGCGAGGGCCAGCCCAGATCGTCAATTGCGTACAGCTACTCACTCTGCCCATGTTCAGACAATGTCTACAATATATACATTGCTGCTGGCATTTTGAACAAGCAAACGTTGTAAATTGCTGAGGATTATCATTATGGCAGCGATTGCATTTTAGATGCGGCTCTTTTTGAATTCCTTCTATTATATGGAAGTATTTGTGATTGATCGATTTCTCGATATCTCCCTTTGAAAATGGGACATGCTCCTTTAAGCAAATACGTCCTTCATGAAAATCTCGTAATGCAGGTGGCAACAACCAACCTTTGTATTTCATTGCTTTGCTCCTTTCCGTGGGTGGTTTTTATCAGCGGTTCTAGTAGGTTTAGTAGCGATATTCACGGGTTTGCCGGCGATTCTGGCACTTTTAGCGGCGATATCCACTAGTTTAGCGGCGATTCTCCCACTTCACCCGGCCGGTATTCCTCAATATAAAAAACAGCCTCTACAAATTTGCTGTAGAGACTGTCTCACTTAAGATTATTTTTTTGTCCAGCCTAGACCCATTGAGCCTTCACCTAAGTGTGTGCCAATTACGGGACCGAAATAGCTCAATTTAAAGTTAACGTTCGGGTAGGTTGCTGCTAGTTGTGCTAGCCATTCTTCGGCTTCAGCCTGGCAATTGCCGTGAATCACAACCGCGTCCAGTGCTTCATACTTTTGAACATCCTCAGCTAGTAGCTCCTCCGCACGCTTTAATGCTTTTTTACGCGTACGAATTTTTTCAAAAGGTACAATGACCTTGTCCACAAAATGAAGTACTGGCTTTACTTGTAATAAGCCGCCAATTAATGCAGCTGCTGAAGACAGACGTCCCCCACGTTGTAAGTGCCCTAAGTCGTCTACAATGAAGTAAGCACGAATTGTCTGCTGCATGTCCGCTAATGTAGCGAGAATTTCTTTTGCAGAAAAGCCCTGAGCTGCCATTTCAGCTGCTCGTAGAACGTAAAAACCCTGTACCGCACAGGATATTTCACTATCAAAAGCGTACATATCAATGCCTTCTACCATCTCGCCTGCTTGAATTGCACCTTGATATGTTCCACTGATTCCACTTGATAAATGAATAGATATTACCTCATCATACTCTTTTGCCAGTTCTTCAAAGAGAGCGGCAAATTCTCCAATTGGGGGCTGTGTTGTTTTTGGAAATTCTTTTGCCCCGCGTACTTTATCATAAAATTCAGATGCCGTGATATCTACTTCTTCTGCAAATAATTGTCCTGAGATATTTACACTTAACGGAATCATATGAATGTTTAAGCGAGCTCGTTCCTCAGCCGGAATATATGCAGTACTATCTGTTACGATTGCTGTCCTCATCCATGTCCACTCTCCTATTCTACATAGTTTACAATCAATTGCGCCTCGGCGCAATTGTGGCTGTCGCTTCGCTTTCGCACAGATAAAAAAATTGTTGCTGTCGCTTCGCTTCGCACAGATAAAAAAATTGTTGCTGTCGCTTCGCTTTTGCAGATAAAAAGAAATGAATGTGAAATGAATTACGACATTGCGTAATCTCGTCCGAATGTTGAATAAGAGTAGTACGCTTCACTCTTTCATCATTCTAGACATCTGCTAAATTGTTAAATTGTTAAATTTAGCATCCATTTCACATTCATTTTCTATGTATACTGCTCTTAGCAAAACTAATTCGCTAGAGGTTGATCTTCATTCAATTAAATCCTTCGTTTAAGTAGATAAAGGCTCATCACCATAACGTGGGGTTGATTTCCGTTCCAGCTAGGCAAGTCCAATGAACTGTTGCTTTTAGCCTTAGCTCGTTCTAGTGTCTTATCTTTGACGCTAATCCCAGAAAACGCCTAACCTCAACTCTTAGTGATGAGCCTGAATGAAGATATCCTCATTTTATTTGCCAGTACTTGATTTCGTGTCATCCATATAAAAGACGCTAGTGACCTTCCAGCGTCCATCTTCTTTGACGAATACTGTAACTTGTTGTCCTGCACTTTCATGCTTCACATTTGTTTTAGTTTGTACTAAATGTACTGTTAAATTTGAATGGACCTGTGCTTCATTTGCGTTATATTTTATAATTGTAGTATCTTTAGCATCTCGTTTAACGTCTGACTGTTTAAATACTTCTGACGTGTATTTTTTGTCTTCTTCATAATTGAAACCTTTAGGATTCTTCGAGATTGTTTGCATATAACGATCAATTTCATTTGAATTGAAAGCTGCAATATATTCATTAAATGCCGCTATTATTGCTTTTTCTTCATCAGCAGGGATATTTTCTGCCTTTGTTATTTTCCCACCATTCATTTCAAACCCTACGGTTCCATCATCAATGATTTTTTGTTTTTCTTCTGCACTCATTTCATCTTTTTTATTACCACAGGCAGTTAACATTAATGCAGTTAACATTAATAAGGTAAGAACTGCTAGAAAACTTTTCTTTAACATCAAAAAACCTCCCGCGCATATTGTAGCATATAAATCCCGTTGTAGGAATTTTGTTATGCATTTTCAACATTTAGGTGTTACATCTTCCTTATGACGCCCATGATTTTAAAATGTTGCACTATTAAAGTGATCTCTATGTATTTAATTATTTCACGTTATGATGATTCGTCACACACTGGAATGGAACGGTATGAATAGGCATTACACTATAAGGGGAGTCTCCTGAGGGATGACGCTACGATTCCGCCACAAATGCGGCGGTTTATTTTTACTAAAAAAACTGCTTTAAAAACTACTAAATAATATAGTAGCCTTTAAAAACAGCTTTAAATTCAATATATGCTATTAGCGTACTTCAACCCAGCCATTTTTGATGGCTGTAACAACAGCTTGTGTACGGTCGTTTACATTCATTTTTTGTAAAATGCTTGAAACGTGGTTTTTAACTGTTTTTTCAGAAATAAACAGTGTCTCACCAATTGTACGGTTAGATTGTCCATCTGTTAATAATTGTAACACTTCACATTCACGTTTTGTTAGTAAATGGAATGGGCGACGAATTTCTGTTTGATGGAAGTTACCTTTATTTTCATGCTCAGAAAGACGACGGAATTCCGCTACTAAATTTTTAGTTACTTTCGGATGTAGGTATGATCCACCATTCGCAACTACTTTAATCGCTTCAACAATTTCGTCAGCATCCATCTCTTTTAGCATATAGCCAAGTGATCCAGATTTTAGCGCGTGTGTTACGTATGTTTCATCATCATGAATAGATAGCATAATCACCTTCGCATCTGGGAATTCACTAATCAACTCTGCTGTTGCCTCTACTCCATTTTTCCCTGGCATATTAATGTCCATTAGTACAACATCTGGTTGATTTTCAGCATATAAAGTTACCACATCTGTTCCATCATCACCTTCTGCTACTACATCAAACGTATCTTCAAAGTCTAAAATACGTTTTACTCCTTCGCGGAATAGCTGGTGATCGTCTACAATAATAATCTTCGTCATTTGTCTTTACCCCCTAAAATTCTCCAACAATCGTTTTACTATACTTCTAACGGAATTTTAAATAAAACCGTCGTACCTCGATTTATCTCACTTGTAATTGAGATTGTCCCATCCAAAATTTCGATCCGTTCTTTCATACCTAATATCCCAAAGGAATGGTCTTTAACTACCTGCGGATCGAAACCTATGCCATCGTCCTTTACAACGATATTTACGGCATTTTTCAACCACTCAAGTTTTACCCAAATATCCTTACATTTCCCGTGCTTCATGGCATTTGTTACACATTCTTGCACTAATCGGAAAATAGATACTTCATAGTTTGATGGAATACGCTTTTCGGTGCTTCTCGATTGGAAATGAACTTCAACACCAGGATTATATTCAGTCACTGTCGATAAGTATTTTTTTAATGTCGGAACAATTCCCAAATCATCAAGTGCCATTGGTCTTAAATCATAGATAATACGTCGCACCTCTGATAATGCATTACGCACCGTTTTTTTTAAATCAGTAATTTCAGCCAAAGCATATTCAATGCCCTTTTCACGATACGTTCTGTCTATTAAATCAGTGCGCATGAGTACATTTGCCAGCATCTGAGCAGGTCCATCATGAATTTCCCTAGATAGACGTTTGCGCTCCTCTTCTTGTGCTGCAATAATACGTATACCAAAATCTTGTTTCATTTTTGCTTGTTCAAGTGCTAAACCAACATTTTTTAAATCTGAAGTTAAGTAATTCAAAACGACATTTACTTGATTGACAATATGATCTGCACGTTCAATCGTATCGAGTAATGCTCTTAATCTTCTCTCTAAATCATCTCTTTTATCACGTAGCTGCTTTTCTTGTGTTCTAATAACAGAGAGCTTCACTTGAAAATCATGAGCAGTTTCATATGCTTCTCTAACTTGTTCTTCGGTATAATTATCAAAAGCTTTACTCACTAACACAAGTCTTTGCTTAGCAAGCTGTGTGCTTTTTTCTAAAGCATCGCCTTCATCAATAACAATTGAAACTTGTTTTCGAACAATTTCTAGCTCTATTTTCATATCTTCAAAGCTTCTTCGGCTTTGTTCACTTATAATAAAGATATCATCTTTTGAGCTCATGATTGTTTCTAACATTCGATTAAATATGTCATCAAGCGACTTTAAATCGAAGGTATCATTTGAAAACATAGTATACTCCCCAGTCTAATGTCTTATGATTACTTACTATTTCAATAGACCAATTACATAGTCTACACCTATTATAGCATCACCATGTTAAAATTTAATGCTTTTTCTTTATGAAAATTATAGAATAGAACTCTACTTTAAAGGAGATTGATACTGATGAGAGAAAACTATTTAACTGTAAAAGGATATGGAGAAAGCGAAATTGTTATTTCAAAATCTCGCTTCCTTACTTATATAGAACGTATAGAAACGGAAGAGGATGCAATTTCTTTTATTGAACGCATAAAAAAAATGCATCATAATGCGACTCATAATTGTTCAGCCTATATTATTGGAGAGCATGATCATATTCAAAAAGCAAATGATGACGGGGAACCGAGTGGCACAGCTGGCGTCCCTATGTTAGAGGTTCTAAAAAAACAAGGGTTAAAGGATACAGTCGTTGTCGTCACACGTTACTTTGGTGGCATTAAGCTTGGCGGTGGCGGTCTTATTCGTGCGTACGGAAAAGCGACAACAGAAGGTTTACTTGCTGCCCAAGTAGTCGAACGCAAGCTTCATCATTTGATGAAAATTGCCATTGATTATACATGGCTTGGCAAAGTAGAAAATGAAATTCGAGGGTCTTCATATTCATTAGAAGAAATTCGCTACTTGGAAGGCGTTGAAATCATTGTCTCTGTGTTAAAAGAGGAAGAAGAACAGTTTCAAAACTGGGTAACAGAAATGACAAATGGACAAGCAAACATTACTTTTGAGAATGCTCAATTTATCGAATTTGTTGTGAAATAAATAGTTTTAATTGTCGAAAACTAAATATCCATAGTATAATTTTAATATTGAGCTATTTTATCATTTACTCAAATTCTAAAAGTACTTGAATAAAGTTTAGTTTAATCACATTATTATTCCCAAAATTCAGAGGAGAATATATCAAATATGAAAAATAGAACTAAAAATAAAAGCAAAAAGAGGTCTTCTAAAGCTTCACTAATTATAAAAGTTGCCCTTCTTTTAGTTGCTAGTTTACTAATTTGCGCGACTGCTTATGGTGTTTATATCGCGAAGCAAGCAAAGCATGCAGCAGACTCAGCTCATGAAGAATTAAAAGGTCGAGACATTTCTTCACTTCGTGATGAAAAAGTAGAACCAGTACACGATAATGTTTCAATCCTATTTGTCGGTGTTGATGATAGTGAAAATCGCGGGCAAGGCTCTGAGCACTCACGTTCTGACGCATTAATCCTAGCAACATTAAATAATAAGACAAAAACGATTAAAATGCTAAGTATCCCTCGAGATTCTTATGTTTATATTCCTTCTGTAAATCGTAAGGATAAAATTACTCATGCACATGCCTTTGGTGGAACAATTTCAACAATTGATACTGTAGAACAACTATTAGATGTGCCAATTGACTATTATGTGCGTATGAACTTTAATGCATTTATTGACGTAGTTGATGCATTAGGTGGAATCGAAGCTGAAGTGCCGTATAAGTTACACGAAAAAGACGAATTTGATCGCAATTCCATCAACTTAAAGCCTGGTTTACAGCATTTAAACGGAAGTCAGGCACTTGCACTTGCAAGAACACGTAAACAAGACAATGATATTGAACGCGGCAAGCGTCAACAAGAGATTTTAACGGCGATCATTAATAAAGTTTCTTCTGTAGGCTCCATTACAAAATACGATGATGTTATTAGAGCACTTGGTGATAACATGAAGACAAATATGACATTTAGTGAAATGAAGTCATTCTTATCTTATTTAACACAAGGGATGCCACGTATTGATTCTTTAACATTAGATGGTACAGATGATATGTCTACTGGTGTTTACTACTATAAATTAAATCAAGAATCGGTTGATGAAATATCTGAAACGCTGAAAAACCATCTTGACTACAATAAAGCATCTAGTAACTTAACGAATAAAAATACTGATAAAGCTAACGCTGTTGGCGATGATGCAACAGAAAACAATAGCGCTCAGTAACTATAAAAGCCTTTCCACTTTTAAATAAATTTGTGGAAAGGCTTTTTGTATGGCATGATTTTGTGATGTTTCCTTAGCGAGGAGATTATAGGCTGAGGGCACAAATAGACCTGAACTTTTCACCATGTTACTCGAGCAGTTCCAAGGTCTACCTGAGCGGATTTTCTCTTTACCCGAGCAGTTTTCCGGTCTACCCGAGCACCTTTTCCACCTTGCCCGAGCGGATTCACCACTCTAGCTGAGATTTTTTTCACGTAGACCCGAGCTTCTTTATGTTACCTGAACACGTCCACTTCCCTCTATACTTCCAAAGTAAACTACATGGTGCGAGACACAAAAAAAGCAATCATTCATAAAAATGGATGATTGCTTAAATGTTTTATTTATTAAATATCCGCACAAAATTCAATAGTGGTTTATAGTTTTTACCCGCGAGTCCGATGACTTCAACCAAAATTTCAATTGCAGTTAAAATGACAGCAACGAGTAAAATCGCACCCCATACTTTTGCCATTGAGAAAATGATGGCTGCTAACCCAAACATCACGGCAATCCCATAAATAATGAGTACTGTTTGACGATGTGTGAAGCCCATATCCAGTAAACGGTGATGCAAGTGTGATTTATCTGGATCAGACCATTTTTGCTTCATGCGAACACGACGAACAATCGCAAAGAATGTATCAGAAATTGGCACACCTAGTATAATAACTGGGATAATTAATGTTAGGACCGTTATATTTTTAAATCCAAGCAATGCGAGCACTGATATCATAAAACCAAGGAATAATGCTCCTGTATCTCCCATGAAGATTTTCGCTGGGTGGAAATTGTAAAATAAAAATCCAAATGTTGCTGCTGCTAAAATGGCTGCGATTGCTAAGACGAACATATTGCTCATAATAAATGCCATGACGGCTAAAGTAATAAGGGCAATCGTTGAAACACCTGCCGCTAGACCATCTAAGCCATCGATTAAATTAATAGCATTTGTAATACCAACAATCCAAAGAATTGTTAAAGGGATACTTAGTAATCCAAAATTTAATTCACCTACAAATGGTAAATTAACCATGTCGATTTGAATGCCGCCTACAAAAATAACGATAAGTGCTGCAATAAGCTGACCAATTAATTTTGCTTTTGCGGAAATTTCACGCATATCGTCTATGACACCTGTTGCTACGATAATACAAGCTCCAATTATAATTGCCAGTAAAAAATCGCTAGCATTTTCATTGTATATTAAAATCGGCTGGAATATAGCCACAGCTATTAAAAACGCAAAGAAAATCGCCAATCCGCCAAGTCTTGGCATTATTCGTGCATGTACTTTTCGATAGTTTGGTGCATCGACTGCACCTATTCTGAATGCTAATCGTTTAACTAGTGGAGTTAACAATATTGAAGCAACAAATGCTGCTATTAAAGACACGTAGAGCATGTCTCTCCTCCTCAAAAAATAATCTACATTTAAATTCTAATTGATTATAGCACGAACAGACGCCGAAATATACTTTTTCTATTTATTTTCCACCATTTCACAAATATTATTCCTCTTTTTCAAATTGGAAGAATGCTGCATGTCAAATGTAGTCATCATTCGTAAAATTTGATAAAATAATGTAGTGTCTAGCATTTAGACAACTTAAAAGGAGCGTAAATTTCATGTTCTCAATTTTTAAACGCAACGATGAGCAAACTAGTGCTCGTCAATTGAAACGCTACTATAAAATAGTAGATCAGATTAATAGTCTTGAAGAAAAATATGTCAATAAGTCAGATGAAGAATTAAAAGAAATGACTTTTATTTTCAAGGATCGTTTAGAACAAGGTGAACCAATTACATCGATCATCCCAGACGCATTTGCTGTTGTACGCGAAGCCTCAAAACGTGTATTAGGTATGCGTCATTTTGATGTACAGCTTATCGGTGGTCTTGTTTTAACTGAAGGTAATATTGCAGAGATGCCTACAGGTGAAGGTAAAACGCTTGTCGCTTCCCTTCCTTCCTATGTACGCGCATTAGAAGGTAAAGGTGTTCACGTCATTACAGTTAATGACTACCTAGCTAAGCGTGACTACGAGCTTGTCGGTCAAATCCATCGTTTCCTTGGCTTAACAGTTGGTTTAAATATACCGATGATGGAGCCGGATGCAAAAAAAGAAGCCTACAACGCAGATATTACATATGGTGTAGGTACTGAGTTTGGATTTGACTACTTACGCGACAACATGGCTCATAGCTTAGCTGATAAAGTACAGCGCCCTTATCACTTCGCCATTATCGATGAAGTAGATAGTGTCCTTATTGATGAGGCAAAAACACCGCTTATTATCGCTGGAAAAATGCCTGCGAATGATGAGCTACATCGCATAGCCTCTATGCTAGCTAAACGTTTTAAAGAAGAAGAAGATTACGATTTTGATGATGAAACAAAAGCTACTTCTTTAACAGATGTAGGCATTGAAAAGGTTGAGGCTGCCTTTAATGTTGATAATCTATATGATCTTGAACACCAAACACTTTACCATTATGTTATCCAAGCAGTTCGTGCACATGTGATGTTCAAGCGCGACGTTGATTACATCGTAAAAGATGACAAAATCGAGCTTGTTGATATGTTCACAGGTCGTGTTTTAGAAGGTCGTTCGCTATCTGATGGCTTACATCAAGCGATTGAAGCAAAAGAAGGCGTAACGATTACTGAAGAAAATAAAGCACAGGCACAAATCACAATTCAGAACTATTTCCGTATGTATCCGAAGCTTTCTGGGATGACGGGTACGGCGAAAACACAGGAAAAAGAAATTCGCGAAGTGTACGGCATGGAAGTTATTCAAATTCCAACAAACCGCCCGCGTCAACGTGTCGATCAGCCTGATCTTATTTTCAACAAACAGGAAGATAAATATAAGTATGTAGCAGCTGAAGCTAAACGTCGTCACGAAAAGGGACAACCTGTCTTAATTGGGACAACGTCAATACTGCAATCTGAAACAGTGGCTGAACACTTAAAGAAAGAAGGCTTAAAATTCCAATTGCTGAACGCTAAAACAGTTGAGCAAGAGGTTGAGCTGATTTCACAAGCTGGTCAAAAAGGTCGTATTACTGTAGCAACAAATATGGCTGGCCGCGGTACAGATATTGTGCTTGATGAAGCAGTTCACGAGCTTGGAGGCTTATATGTCCTCGGTACTGAAAAGCATGAAAGCCGCCGTGTAGATAATCAGCTGCGTGGTCGTTCAGGTCGCCAAGGTGACATAGGTGAAAGCCGCTTCATTCTCTCTATTGAAGATGATATGTTCCGCCGTTATGCAAAAGAAGAGGTTGAAAAATTCTCAGAAAAAATGGTTGTCGATGAAAAAGGCATTATCCAAACTAAAGAAGTTCAAGAACTTATTAACCGTACACAACGTATTGTTGAAGGCTCTCAATACGGTATGCGTGAATATAACCTAAAATTAGATGATGTTATCAATGACCAACGTACAGTTATTTACGGTCTACGTGATAAAATTTTAACTGGTGAAGATTTAATGGGTGAGCTGAAAAAAATGCTAAGTGAAACAGTTGATTTCGCTGTTCGCGAAGCTGCTCCAGATGAACTTCCTTCAGTGGAATGGGATTACGACCAAATGGAGAGCTCGCTCAATTCCCTATTCATTACTCCTGTCACAATTGATCGTGAAGTGGGCAAAGTAAAACAAATTTTAGCTGATATTCAACCTGCTGAACAAGAGTTGCTTGATCGCATGGAAAAGTTCTCTAGTAATGATGAAGTAATGAAAATTATTCCACAAGTAATGCTAAGCTATCTAGACAGTGGCTGGGTGAAACATTTAGAAAACATGGCACACTTAAAAGAAGGAATCGGATTACGTCATTACCAACAAGAAGACCCGATGCGAATTTACCAACGTGAAGGACTCGAATTATTCGGAAAGAATTTCCAAGAATTACGTCGTTCGATCATTATAGAAATTACTGGCTTCATGAAAATGATTGAAGCACAATTGGAGGTACAATAATGGGCTTATTCTCATTCTTTAAAAAATCAGACAAAGTTGTTCAAGAAAACACAATTGACTCTAAAGACTTATTAGGAAGTGCTACTACGGAGAATAGCGATAATCGCGATGTCGTGACTAAGCTATCATTCCATCCAGATTGGGATGTTCCACAGGAGCAAAAGTATATTTTTAATTTCCTTGCTAATGAGCTAGAACCATTGAAGCCAAATCAATTATCACTTTCTTCTATTAGTATTGAAGAAGATCTACGTTCTAAAAAATGGCAAGTGCGTGCATTTTTCCGCTCATCATTACCTCAAACCATTGAGCTAGGTGAAATTGAGCTGTTCATTATGGATAAAAATGACGAGCTTGTAGCATCTAAAAAATTCGACTTTGCAGCACTTGGCACAATTCCAGCAGAAAGTGCTCGTCCATGGGTATTTGACTTTGAAAAATCAACAATAAAAGTCGATGAAGTACCAGAAGATGGCTGGAAAATTGCATTCAACCTTGTTTCCCTTCGTGGTCACCAATTAGAATTAGACCCATCATGGGAAAAACAACTGCCTACAGCACAAAAAGAAGAGCTTGCGAAAATCGTAAAAACTTTACCTAAGTTAGGCGAAACAGAAGTAAACTTCACTGGCCTACAAGCGAAACTTGCTGATAACGGTAATTTTAATGTGTCAATCTTCATTCGTAACGGACATAATAAAGCTATTAATCTAGAACAATTACCACTAGAAATTATTGATGCAACAGGCAAACAAATTGCTAAAGGCTCATTTAAAATGGATCCAATATTAACTGTACAACCAAACTCAACAAAGCCATGGACATTTATCTTCCCTGCAGAGCTTGTTGACGCAAAAGATGCCGATCTTTCTCGGTGGACAGCACGTGTAACACAATAAAGTGTTTAAGACCCTTCTTTTTATAGAAAGAAGGGTTTTTTCATTTGTTCATTTTCTTATAGAGCAATGGTCAACCCTTTATCAGCGATGTTCTTTGGTTTATCAGCGATGTCGTTGTTCTACCGGCGTTTCCGGCACTTTTACCGGCGATGTTCGATGTCTTATCGGCGATTCTGGGCCTTTTATCAGCGATGTTCGCCGTCTTATCAGCGATTCTGACACTTTTATCAGCGATGTTCGGCGCCCTATCAGCGATTCTGACACTTTTATCAGCGATGTTCGCCGTCTTATCAGCGATGCTCAACCTTTTATCAGCGAAACTATCGCCTTCCCCCGAGCGATTTTATCTAAACTCCATGAAAAAAGCGATTTCTGCGTATATGCAAAAATCGCTTTTACTTTATTTGATAGCGTCGAATCGTTTATAAGCTACTAATCTTGTAGACCAGTAAGAGTATGTAACGTCCGAAATTTCAACACCGTCTGATCCTGCATGGATAAATTTATTGTTACCTATATAAATACCCATATGAGATATTCCATCTTTATACGTATTTTGGAAAAATACTAAATCTCCCGCTATCGGATTTTTAACTTGTGTTGTATTACCGTAGAAATATCCTTCGCTACTGTCTCTGCCAATTTTTAAACCACCTTGGTTAAAGGCGTAGTAAATCAGGCCACTGCAATCTAGACCTTCAGATGTGTTGCCACCGTAGAGATATGGTGTTCCTACTAATGAATTAGCTACGTCTACTGTTTTCTTATAAACAGCTTGTCCATTCGCTGTGGGATCTTTAGATGTTACTGATGATGTTCCCGCATCTGCAGATCCGTTATTATGTACTGTGTCACTCTCGGGTACTGAAGCTACTGGAGATAATTTTAACACCTGTCCAATGAAAATATTATCTGTCGTAAGTCCGTTCCAGTCTTTAATTTCCTTTATTGTCACATTATATTGCTTAGCGATTTTGGATAATGAATCGCCTTTAACTACTGTATGTGAAACAGTTGTGGGCTTTGATGGTGTTGTCGGTTTTGTTGTTGATGGATTTGAAGGTTTTACCGCATCATTAGTAGCTTGTTTTGAAACTTCAAGCTTTTGCGCGACGTAAATCATATCATTCGTTAAATTGTTCCACCTTTTTATGTCTTGTACTGTTATTTTATTGTTTTGAGCGATTTTAGTTAAAGTATCTCCTTTTTGTACGGTATATGTAGCTGCTTCTGCGGTCTGTAGTGCTAAAAATGAAGTAGCTATAGTGCTTAAAGCAAGGATTCTCAATTTTTTTGTCTTTTTCATACCAAATTACCTCCGTTCGTGCTAAAATATTTCCTTGTGTGTCTATCATACTAGTTATTTTAGAAATCAGATATCGGAAAAACTGACTATTTTTCAAACAATTTATGAATCTTACTGATTCCGACAAATTCTTACAAATTGTTAAAGAATATTAATTGCAAGATTAGTATTCATATGATAACATACACTTCTGTATTTAAAATTTTTAGAAAGTTTTATCTTTTCAATCTTAAAGGAGTTTTATTTTTATGAAAAACATCTTGCTTTTCATCAAGGAAAATTTGGCAGTAGGTTTACTATTATTTGCCTTATTTTTAGGTGCTGGAAATATTATCTTCCCCCCATTATTAGGTCAACAAGCTGGTGAACATATAACAACAGCCATGATTGGTTTCTTAATAACAGGTGTCGGATTACCACTATTAGCAATCGTTGCTATTGCGAAAGCAGGTGGCGATCTACAATTACTTGCTAATCGTGTCAGCCCTATCTTTGGTGTTATTTTTACATCAATCGTTTATTTAGCGATTGGACCATTTTTTGCAGTGCCGCGTACAGGCTCTGTATCCTATGAAATTGGGATTGCCCCATTACTCCCTGAGGCAGCAACTCATCATTGGGCACCACTTTTCATTACTTCTGTAGTATTTTTTGCCTTTATACTATTCTTAGCTATTAACCCTTCAAAGCTTGTCGATCGCGTTGGGAAAATTTTAACGCCTGCTCTATTGGCCGTTATTTTACTACTAGCGATTAAAAGCTTTATTTCCCCAATGGGTGAACCAGGGACAGCTATAGGAAAATACACTAAGTCACCGTTGACTGAAGGCTTTGTTCAAGGCTACTTAACAATGGATGTACTAAGTGCACTCGTTTTCGGAATCGTTATTTTGCAAGCATTGCGCGACATGGGTATGTCAGATACTAAAAAGCAAGTCAAAACGACAATTTTCGCGGGAATTGTTGCCGCTCTTGGCTTATCATTTGTCTATATCTCACTTGGACAAATTGGTAACACTAGTATTGATGCAATTGGTACTTTTGATAATGGTGGTACTATTATTGCGAAGTCAGCTGAAGTTCTTTTTGGTAAACTTGGAAGTATCATATTAGCTGCCACAATTTTACTAGCTTGTATATCTACTGCTGTAGGTTTACTGACTGCCAATGCTCAATATTTCCATAAACTATTTCCTAAAGTTTCGTATAAAACGTTTTTAGTAATTTTCACAATTTTCAGTGCAGCAATTACAAATGTAGGTCTTGAAACAATTATTAGTGCATCACTACCTGTATTATTAATCATCTATCCGCTAGCGATGGTGTTAATGGTTCTGTCGCTTTTCGATAACTTCTTTAAAGGTGGACAAATTGTTTACATTTTAGCATTAATTCCTACATTCTTTGTTAGTCTGAATGATGGTTTAAAGGAAATGAAGATTACAATTGCACCATATGTGAACATTTTAAAAGCTTTACCATTATACGAGCAAAGTCTGGCATGGCTTGTCCCTGCAATAATCGGCGCGCTTATCGGCTTGGTCATTCATAAGCTCACAAAAAAATAAAAGAGACTTATCAAATTTCTTCATCTAACTTGAATCTGCTTGCTTTTTGCGAATAAGCCTCAAGCTTCTTTTAGACAATGACTGTCTATGAATCTTGCATAAACTTACTTTCTCGCAAAAGGCTAGCAGATTCATTTTTTTGTAGGTAATCCCCTCCTTTTCCTATTCACGGTTATATGGAAATTCATGTATAATAAAGGTATCTAGAAAAGAGGTGTCCCATGAAAAAAGTATTGTGGTCTTTCGTATTCGTTCTAAGCTTTTTCATCTTTCCATTTACAAACGCTTCTGCTGCAAGCAATGATCAACAGCTTGTAAAGGAAATCAAGGCAATTATAGAGGTAAATTATGTTGGAACCATCCATGGTAATTTGCAGAAAGCTAAAACAATTCCTGAAATCATTGATATGCTAGACCCTTATTCCACATATTTTACGAAAAAGGAATTTGAGGAATTTATAAATAGCATCGATCTATCAACAATTGGGATTGGTGTAATCATCGAAGAACATGAAGATGGCATTCATATTTTACAAGTGTTTGAGAATAGTGGTGCATCTAATGCCGGTGTAGTTGCTGGAGACATTATTATTGCCATTAACGGGCAAACCGTAGTAGGAAGCTCTACACAAGAAGCCTCATCCTTATTAGTTGGTGATGAAGATACTAAAATAGAAGTGACCCTCAAACATGCAGATGGTACAACTTCTACTACAACCATTACACGAAAAAAATTCACATTACCGAATGTGGAATCTGCATTACTGTTTGGGGATGTTGGATATATTGCTATGTCATCCTTCTCAGAAGACGGTGCAAAGCTTGTCAAGGATGCACTTATTCAATTAAAACAGCGTGGTGCAACCTCTTTTATATTTGATTTACAAAACAATGGTGGCGGCTATGTGTCAACAGCTGAGGAGATTGCAGGGCTATTCCCGAACGCAAAAATTGCGTATTTACTACAAGAAGCACATGCCTCTTATAAAATACGTGCAGTCAATCAAAACGAAAAATTCCCAGCTGATACACGTATTCTCGTAAATCGCTATAGTGCTAGCGCCTCTGAAATGTTATCAGCAACATTACAAGATCAGCAATCTGCTATTTTATATGGAGAAACTACGTATGGAAAAGGCTGTATGCAAGGCTTTTTTGAATTGCAAGATGGTAGCTATTTAAAGCTTACTATCGGTAATTTTACAGGTCCTTTAGGGAAAACGATTAATGAGGTTGGGGTAAAACCGAACGTCCAAACAAAAACTGCACCTATTTTCCAGGCACATTATGATGCAATTAAAGCACAATATACAAATTATAAAGAGCTTGCAAGCTTAAAAAATGTACCAACTTCTAAAACGTTTACCGTGAAATTCTCACAAGCACTCTCTTCGCAGATTGCTAAAGGCAGTGTACAGCTTGTCGCTTTAGGCGGTAACGAAGTACCAATTACTGCAAAAGTCGATGGAAGTTCATTACTTGTTACTCCATCAAAACCGTTAAACAGTGGGCAAGAGTATATGCTTCTTGTTCATCCATCTATTCAAAAAGAATCAGGCAATAAGCTTCAAAAAGGCGCGTATCTTCATATTACAGTTAAAAAATAACAAATTCCTCTCACCTTAAATGGTGAGAGGAATTTGTTATTTTTTTTTCGGCCTGAGAAATATTTGTATTTACTTCTCTAAAAAAGTATAAATGGACTAAGTCGCTTGCTAACTCGCATGGCTGTTTTTTTTGTTCAAGTAAATTAGTTAATATTAAACGCTCAAAGGATCCTACAAAACTATCTACAATTATATGAATATCTGTACAAAATGATTGTAATTCATGGGCACAATCATAACGATGTATAAGGTGAGTAAATTGCTGTGTAAGTTGAGATTTAACTACAAGTGACTGCTCAGATTCAAATAGTCCAATTTTTGTTATTTTCGGGTTTTCGATTATGTAAACGAATAACATATGTATTTTTTGTTTTAGCTCTCTAACAAAGCCCTCTAATCCCTTTTCAACCTCTTCTGATTGTTTACTCATAATTTCATTAAATCCACGCTGAAACCGTTCATTCAGATCGTTGTAGAGAGAGTCCTTGCTTTCAAAATATAAATAAAAAGTTGGTTGAGTTACATTAGCGGCTTTTACAATATCACTAATTTTTGTATCGTGATAACCTTTTTCAGAAAATAACTCCAAAGCCTTTTCAAGCAATAATTGTTTACTTCGTTCACCATTTGAATTAACCTTCCTACCTCTTGCCATACTTCCCACCTTATCTAAATTGTAGTAGACATAGTCCTTTAGGCATCACCGAGCAATGCCAATTTATCCATATGTTCATAGAAAATTCCACACTGAATAAAACTAATTATAATACAGCTCCTATTTTTTCACTATAAAATATTATAAATATAACAACCTTTTTGCAGAAAGTACAGCGACAGTAGCTCGCGAGTAGCCTTCCGCTACAATCAGTTAAAAATGGAATAAGCATCTATTTTACTAATTAACACGCCTGAAACATAAATAAAAAAAGTGGGTATCAAATCGTTTCTAAGATACCCACTTTTTCCTATTATTTTAAAAATTTCTTTTTTAGTTTATCACTAAATTCTTTTACTTCTTTCACTCCAAATAATAAGAAGGAGCCTACAAGCACAGCACTAAAAATAACAAGACCTACAATGAACGTTAACCACTTATATTCAAATACTAAATAGTGACTTGAATAATACATTACAATCGTAATGATGATCATCGGTGGCATCGCTCTGAAAAAATGCAACTCTTTGCTAAAGATGCCCATTTTCAAGTCGTACTTCGGTATTGCATTATAATATAAGTGTGTTTATTATTAGGAGTTAATCCCTAAATCTTTCTTTAATTCATCTAACTTATCGTTTGAATATACATTAGAAATAATACCGTTAGGATCTATGAGAAAGATTGTAGGAACATCATAAACTTCATAATTAATAAGAATAGAATTAGAACGAACTAAATAGGTATAATCATTGTTTGGATAAGTTATATTTTTCTCTTCTACCTCTTCTGGCGCAACGATAATCAAACGCATAGATGTTGTGTTTTGTATAACCTTAATTAAGGCTGCCAAAGTTGCTTTACATACATTACAAGTGTCCTTTGCAAAAAATAATATTGTATTTTTATTATTATAATCACTCAATTTTACCAATTGGCCATCTTCACTTACTTCCCTAAACAATGGAGCCCTAGTTCCAACTGATACTATTCTAGAATTAGCTTTTTCTAATTTAAAACGATTTAAAAAATGGGTAATTGATTTTGTTAATAAAAAGATAACTATTGTCTGTAAAATAATAAATACCCATAATAATATATTTGAATACATTAGAATATTACTCATAAAAATCAATCCTTTTAATGATTTACAAATCTTTAAATGATAAGATAATACGTTTAAAGAGTTTTCTTATATTAATAATTTCTTTAGCAATAAGTACTATGATAATAGCTTGTAAAGTAACGAAAATGGTTTCCCAGGCTTTATATCCAAATACTTCTAATGATTTGTTTCTAAAGATAATGGCATCAATAGAAAAAAGTAATTCTTTGTTTAAAGAAACTAGAATACATATTGAAACTAAAATAATATTACGTATTACAAGCTTCCAAGAAAGATTATGATTCCCTAATACACCACCACATCCACAAGATATTTCTTTGCGTCCGCGCATTATGTTTATCACTATTGCCATTGTGTAGATTAATAATAAACCTCCAGCAATTAATCCACTTAAAAACTGAAATAATCCTAATAAAAGCAGAATGCCTAGACAAAATTCTACTAGCACATCTAATTTACCTACTACACTTGACCAGCTAGGAGGTAAAACTTTGTAGTTTTCAATTATTCCGATATGTTTATCTAAGGTATTATATTTAGAAATGGAGCTACTAAAAAAAATTATAGCCATGCATATCCGAATAAATAACTCAAACTCTGAATTCATACAAGTACCTCTTCTGTTTTTTTACTAAAATCATCATTATGCCATTCTGTCTGTTTAGTATACATGTTTGCATATAGTCGATTTAAACTCATTAATTCCTCATGGGTCCCAGCTTCGACAACAGCCCCTTTATCTAATACTAAGATACGGTCTGCTAACCTTGTAGATGCCATTCTATGTGAAATAAATATAGTTGTTTTATCCTTTGAAATCTCATTAAATTTCTTAAATATATTTATCTCTGTAATTGGATCTAATGCAGCTGAAGGCTCGTCCAAAATTAGAATTTCACTATCCTTAAATATAGCTCTTGATATTGCAATTTTCTGCCATTGGCCACCAGATAAATCTACTCCATCCCCTAGAATACGGCCTAACATAGTTTCATATCCCTTATTCAAATTACAAATAAAATCATGTGCCTCAGCTAATTTCGATGCATTTTCTATTTGATTCCTATCATTCATATTTACTGGTGAACTGATCCCTATATTCTCTTGTGCAGTAAAATTATATTTAGTAAAATCTTGGAAAATAATAGTTATTTTATCAGATAATTGTTCGGGTTTTACATACTTTATATCAATATCATCATATAATATGCGTCCTCTAGTAGGGGAGTATAAACCTGTGAGACATTTTATCAGAGTAGTTTTTCCTGACCCATTCTCACCGACTATTGCAATTTTTTCACCTGGTTTAATATTAAATGTTACATCTTTTATTATTTCATTATTGTTATTTGGGTAACTAAATGAAACGTTTTCCAATTTAATTCCTTTTACTAAATTAGAAGGTAATAAAAGGTTTTTTTCAAAACTATTATCCTCAATTTCAGACTCAATAAAGTTGTAATAATCATCAATATATAAAGAATTTTCATAAATATTAGCGAGTTCAATAGCTATATTATTAATAGAGTTCTGAGTAGTATGCACAGCTTCTCCAATAACAACAAATTCTCCAATTTGAATCTTTGTTTTTTGAATTAGCCATATGATTATCATAGCTGCCCCTCCATAAAACAATGCAGCAACACCATCTAATGTGATATATGATATATGTTCTTTCTTAGCTAATGCTAAATTGGCTTTATTACTTATTTGAAATTTTTCAGACCATCTATTCAGTAAATAATCTTGCAACCTGAATGCACGAACTTCTTTGGCAGTTTCACGAACTTTTAATAGGCCCGAAACATAAGTGGCTTCACGTGATTCAGGAGTAAGGTTGTACAGTAACCAAAATCTTCTACTACCAAATCTTGCATGTACTATAAACATGGGAATAGCAACTATTAGGCTAAATAACACTAATGACCAATGTATACTAAAAAGAAATACTAACATAGAAATAAAGGTAATAAATGTCTTTATAATTTGTAACATTGACTTAAATGGTGTTAAAAAATTGCTACCACTTCCCTCTATTCTTGCCAGATGATTATAAAATTTATGATTATCGAAGCATACTAAAGGAACAGAAGCAGACTTTTGTAAGACTTTGAACTGTAATTGATAATCTAATTTGATTTCAAATTTTTTATCTATGTAGTTCTGAATATTTTGTACAATAGTACTGGTAAGGGCGACTACTAATTGTAATAATAACAATATAATCGGAATGGTAAATGTGAGATTAGGGTTAGCTATTATTCTAGCTATAGAATTTACTAATTCTTTCGTTATAAAGAGTGCTATAGCAGGAATAATACCTAGAAAAACATTTGTAAACAGAGAAACAAAAAACCAAAATTTACCTATTTTTAAAATGAAATAAAGCGCTTTTTTTATATTTTTATACTTCATTTGTATCACCGTGTGTTTTTAACATTTGAATCATAAAATAGTCTAATTTCTTAATTAATACGGTGACAAGAGAGATTATTCCTTCTTTATTAACTATAATAAAAGTAGGGAATTGTGTAATATTCATTATTTCAGTAACTTCCCTAGAATAAGGGAGGATAGTTACTAAATCCTTATACTTTTCTCTAAAATTAGAGCTCTCTTTATTATCTTCAGAAGGCATCATTACTACATAAATTTCCGTATTATATAATTTATTTGCTTCTATCAACTCCTCTATTGCAGAATGACAACTTGCACAAGATGGTGAGGCAAATTGTATTATCACATCTTTTTTGACGATGTCCCAATTGCCTGGACCAACTTCATGTATACTTTCTCCAATTAATGGATGACTATTTTGTAAATCCCGCTTTATCTCTTTTGGTAAATAAGCAATCTCTTTATTAAGTGAAATTAATTGTTTATATGTAACAATTAGTATAGTAATGAAAACAATAAATAAGAATATTAAAATCATTTCCAATTCATCCACATCCAAATCATCTTAAGGCATAATTTAACTAAAAAAGAAAAACACCCATAATCCTTAATTTAATAAACTAATAGGGTTATGAGTGCTTTTTTAGATTAGGTTGTAATTACAATCTTCAAAAATAAAAAACATATAACTAATTCAGCTAAGTCTATTCTATGTAATTAACCATATCGTAAATCTAAAAGTCTAGTTATGACAGCAACCTAGCATTTTAGTTTCAGTACCAGTACTGTCTTGACAAATCAATAAATGGGTATTCTTATCTCGGGGCTGAAGATTACATGCAAAATTAACTTCCCATTTACAAGTCTTATAACAATATAAATCCTGGCCTTTTACTCCAATACTGCTCATAAATTTTTTCAACATATTAACATTTCCTCCTTAAATTTGATACAACTTTAGTTTAAGATATATTTCATAAAATGTAAAAAGTTGTAATGAGAAAAAATAACAATTATTCAATTACAAATTAAATAGTAGTAATATTTCGATACAGGGCTTCATACAGCTTTAATTTTTTATAGAAATACTTTAGCAAATGAATGGAGTTTTACATAAAAAAAACAAAATGATAAAAAAGTGAGTATCTTTAACAATATAAAGATACTCACTTCTAAAATTATTTTAAAAACTTCCGTTTTAGCTTATCGCTTAATTCTTTTACTTCCTTAACACCAAAAATTAAATAGGAGCCGACAACGACTGCACTAAAAATAGCAAGTCCTACAATAAATGTTATCCATCTATTCTCAAATATTAAAAACTTGCTTGAAAAATACAAAACAATCGTGATAATGATCATTGGTGGAACTGCTTTGAAAAATTGAAGCTCTTTGCTAAAAATCCCCATTTTCAAGTCATATTTAGAGGCTGCATAAATAATCAGCATAATAAAGTTCGTTACTGAACTCACTAATGTACCCCATGCAATTGCTTCAGCTCCACACTTATCGACAAGCAGCATAATAACGGCAATGTTAACAACGAATACATTTATTAAGCTGAAGATAACAGGTGCCATTGAGTCACCCTTTGCGTAATAAAAGCGCGTTATATACATGTTCGCTGCTAAAAAATACATCGATAAACAGAAGATTGCCAGTACTGGTGTAGTAATTGCAGTTGAAAGCGCATCAAAATTACCTCGTTCATAAACAACCTGTATAAGATTCTCTGAGTAAAAATATGAGTAGATTGTTACAGGATAAAGTAACAACAATAGATAATGTAACCCTTTTGAGTATAAGCTTTTTATGGAAGCATGGTCATTCTCTGCCTCTTTTTGACTCAAAATTGGAAAGATAACAGTCGTTACTGCTGTAATTAAAATTGCTTGTGGAAATTGCATAAGCCTTGAGGCATAGTTTACAGAAGCAACTGCCCCATCAGATAACATTCCTGCAAATACACGCTGTAATAATGCATAAAGTTGAATGGTAGCGCCACCGAGCATAATAGGTAAAATCATTACCCACAATTGCTTTGATGCAGCATTACGTTCAAATGAAAAACCAACCTTATACGAACCCATTTTACGATAGCCGATAATTAAGAAATATACCATTATTACTGCACTGACTAATGCACTGATACCATATCCAATTGCGTCGATACTTGGAATTTTAGATAAAGCTACAGCAATAACTAAAAAGATTGCATTATAAATCAAAATGGCAAAGCTAGACAAATGAAATTTATGATTTGCGTTTAGCAATCCACTATACCATGAGGATAATACGAGTAAGATTGACGAAGGCATCATCCAATAATACAGATTTTTAGCTAAATCTAAATCACTTTGACTTAATTTGCCCTTCTCGGCTTTAGCTTGATTAAACATGTCCATAATTGGATTAGTGAATGCTAACATTATAATGGTCATTATGGAAACGGTTAACAAAACAATTGTAAAGGACTGTTTGACAAATAGTGCACGGTCCGTTGTTTCCCGATTATAAATAGTGATGACGGCAGTAGTAAATGCACCACCTACGACTAGATATAAAAAATTTGGAATTGTATAAGCTGTGAAAATACTATCAGCAATATGGCTACTGGCATATTGTGAAGCAATAATCACTTCGCGTAAGAATCCAAAAACACGAGCTACAATATTAATAATCGCAACTGCCCCGATTACTTTAAAAAAATTTTTCATAAGTCATCCCCACCTTCAATGGCCGACTTATAAATCGCTATACAGCGAGCTGTTATATTTTTTTCATCGTGAATGGCTAATACCTTGTCGACCGCTTCACGATTCATGTATTGTTCTGTTGGCGTGTTCACGGCACGCAGCATCTCCTCAGATAAAACCATAGCGTTTTCGGGCTCCACTAAATGCCCTGCGCCTTCCCCAAGCAAAGATACAAGTCCACCTACACTTGAAGCAATAACAGGTGTGTCTGTCGCTAATGCCTCTAATGCCACTAATCCAAAACCTTCTAAATGGGATGGTAATACAAAGACATCACTTGCTTGGAACCACTTCACTAGTTCTTGTTGTTTTAGTGGATCTATAAATTTGACGTCTTCGCTGATTAATGGTTGCAAGGATTGGAAAAATGCTTGATTCCTTCTAGAACCTACAATATTTAACTCTAAAGGACGAGATACTTTTGTTTTTAGCATTTGGAAAGCCTGTAACAGCTCCTCAACGCCTTTTTGCTTAATAACATTTCCTACAAATAAAAATCTGAATGGCTCAGATGCTAACTGTAGTTCTTTGCACACAGCTTCTTGATTTCCTTTTGTGAAAACCTCACGATTCACACCCATGCTAACGACAGAGATTTTATCGCGTTCAATGCCAAAATCTTGTTCAATTTGTTGAGCTAAGACTGGACCTACTGCGATAATATGTTCACTTTCACGTAAAATACTCGCTGTCCAATTGCGAATTCTTGTGTTCTTCTTCGCCATACGCTCAATATCGCCGCCATGTGCTGTAACGATAAATGGTATACCAAACATTTTCTTTAATAGGAGCGACAGCATACCAGAAGGAAACACATAATGTGCATGTGTGACATCAATAGACTTTCTGTTTTTTAAGGCTTTCATCAATGTCGATAAACCCCATTTTGTATATTTCATAATGGTGTTCTTCTTACCTGTTGCCGGATTAGTATTAACAGATATATCTACGTCTAGTCCTGCCTTTTCAAGTGCAGTGACTTGGTTTTTCACAAAAATACCGAATGATAAATGATCAGATGTTGGATACATATTACTAATGACGAGTATTTTTTTCATAGACGTGTCACTGCCTTTTTCATTAATTCCTGACCATGCATGGCCTCTTTATGAATATGGGTAGCAATTTGTTTCGTCTCCGCAATCGATTGCTCCCAATTGCTACTTAGTTTGCCAACTAATGTGGATAGAGCATTATCATTATCCTCTATATCCTGCATTTGTAAGCAACGATCTGATGCACCCACAAAGGACATAAAATCCTGTACTTTTGTATGATAGGATATCGCAATAATCGGAGTTTCCGAATTTGTTGCCAAAATAAGCGAGTGCAGACGTGTACCGATAATAATATCCTGCTCCTCCGTTACATCAAGTAAGCGCTCCGGCACCAAATTTTCATCAATAATTTCAGTATGTGCACGTTGTTGCATTTTTTTCTGAATATCTTTCGTCACAGTGACGTCCTGCGGGTACTTCGTAGCAAAAAATGTAATTTTGACATTATGCTCAGAAATTACTTGATCTAGATTTTTCGCCATACCTGTAACGTACGCATCATATTTTTCAACATTTCCCTCTGGCCAATAGTTTGCATTATAGTACGGAACCGCTGATACACCTATTTTAACTGGTTTTTCGGCGTAATGTTGACGATCCCCTTTTAATGTAAATGCAGGATCACCAATAATATCTATTGGCTTTTTCACCCCAATACTGTGCAAAAGCTTTTTAGACTGAGGATCACGTACTGAGATATTTGCTGCATAACGACACATCACGCGAATACTAACTTTCCCAGAAAATGTATCAAGTGGTCCAGCACCACATCCGTAAATAATGTAGGGAATATTACTTTGTTTTGCCATCATTGCATACGCTCCATACAGGTGAGCCTCACGTTTATAAAAATCCATTAAAATACCACCACCACCAATGATGAGGAGGTCAAATTGTGCTACATATTGTTTATTATTTTTATAGGTATGGATAAACGTTTTAAATAAATTACTCTTTCTGTAATACAATGGATAGCTATGTACCCCATAACGTTCGGATGTTTGTTGTGTGTTATTACTAAAAACGGTAATGTCATCACTAGTTACCGAAAATGTTTGTTTTACTTGTTGAAGAATGCCGTATAATATTGATTCATCACCATTATTATCATTGCCGTAATTCCCCACAATGCCTATTTTCATTAAAAAACATCCTTTTACTTTTTAATACTGAGATTATACCACAATTGAACATTTTCGTTCTTTTTAAAAATAGTGAAAATAAGATGAGTTTCAAAAGTCACTACTAGTCTTGTATTATAGTGAAAATTGGCTCATTACCATAACATAGGGTTGATTTCCGTTGCGGATAGGTGCTTTCCTGGAGGCATCTGATGAGTCGCTTATCCCTAAGGAGTCGCCCAGCCTTCACGCCAATCAACTTATATGGTTTTAAATAAATATCTATTTACAAGCCATATCACTAACTTCAGCAACTTTTTTTATTTAAAGATAAAAATAGCAAACTAGATGTAAAACTACTAGTTTGCTATTTTTTAAATGCAAAGTTCTTTCTTTAAGGACTGCTATTATGGATTGATTGCTCTATAAAGGAATAATCCAAAATGAGCGCGACTAATCGCTTCATTTGGCTTAAAGGTGTTATCACCATAGCCAGTTGTAATTTTATTTGCAGCTAACTGCTGAACATATGTGTATGCCCAATGATCTTTCGATACATCTTTAAAGTTAATGCTGCTTGTTCCTTTTAGATCATAAGCTAATGCTACAACCTTCGCCATTTGTGCTCTTGTTAAAGTACCATTTGGATCAAAGGTATTGTTGCCTTTACCGCTCATAATACCAGACTCGACTACAGCTGCGATTTGTTTATAATACATGTGATTCGCAGGAATATCTTTAAAGCCTGGATTTTTGACGTTTGATGTATTTAAATCAAGTGCGCGACTAATAATAACTGCTGCATGTGCACGTGTAAGCTTGTCATTTGGTCTAAATGTGCCATCTGCTTGGCCTGTAATGATATTATTTTTTGTTAAATACTCAATTTCTTTATAATACACATAATTATTCGGAATATCTTTAAACAACGCAGCTTTTGCTACAGTAACCGTAGCCTCTTCACGTTTTGTTCCTAAAGTCGCTACTACTTTACCAGTAGCACCCGGATTTTGAGCTGTAAACTTACCATCACTAGTAATGGTACCGATATTACCTTCTACAGACCATTTCACTTGTGATGCATTGTAAACTAGAGGTTTGCCCTCGTCATCCTTAGCATCCATAGTAAATTTGACCGTTTCGCCGGCGCTCACTGTTTTTGATTTCGGTGCAACGTTCATTGTTGCTGGAGCATCTACTACTTTTACTTGGAATGAATCAACAGGTGTGCCATCGTGGTTGATGAAAATGCGATCATTGCCAGCTGTCGTTGAAGTATAGTTCAAGCCGTTAACTTTTAAAGTATTATTCTCAGATGTTAGTGATACACGACCGTCTAATGGTAGCGTATTATAGTTTTCATCTAAAATATATTGTACTGCTATACTAGACGAAGCACCTGCTATAAGAGTTGCATAGTTTGTGCTGTTCGTATATTTAATAGATGCACCTTTGCCAGTTGGTGCCGTACTTACAGCTTGTAATGTTGCGGACACAAGACGTTGCGCATTGCCTGCATTAGATGGTAGGTTCGCTAATACGACATTATTACTACCATAATTTCGAATGCCCATCGTTGTTGAGCCGCCACCATCTAGGTTAATTGCTCGATCAACACCAAGCGACACTAAATAGTTAGCAAGTTGAACCATATTCATACCTGCACTATGTTTTTGTTTTCCATCAACCGTAATAAAGTGTACTGTTTTTCCATTGTTACTTGTCGCTACAACAGTACGTGATGTTACCTCTTTTGCACGTTGACTAGATGTGCTCATCATAATGTAAGGTTTATTATCTTTTACTAAATACGGACCACTTGCCATAATAAATTTTGCATTCTGCCAAAGCTGATCAATAGCGAAGTTAACACTCAGCTCATCTCCAAGTGCAATTTGGCTTAGCTTACTGTGCCAATCCCCACCTTGTAATGATACGACAAAGCCAGTTGATGGGATGGATATTTTTTCTTTTGATCCATATGGTGTAATTTGTGTAACTTTCCCTGTTAATGTTTGACCGAATTTGTTTTCAGTAATCGGAGCACCTGTATCTACTACGATTTCAAAACCATATTCATTCGTATTTGTTGTTTTACTATAAAATTGTGGTGTGTAAACAATCCCCTCATATATATTACGTGCACGATTCATTCCTGACATTTTATAGTCTGTGCCTTTGTGAGAAAGTGTTACATTAAAATCAAAATAGTCAATGACACCACTGCCATCTGCTGCAACCCCGAAAGCTGTAGGGACATTCATATATTCATCGGAGCCGTTTGAAACAGCACCACCGTTTAAAATAACATTATCTTTTGCTAGTAAAAATAATGGGAAACCTGCAGACATATCGAAGAAACTTGCATTAATAGCACCAACTACACGATTCCCCTCGCGTGAATTACGATTAGCATTTGCTACTGTCGATTCTCTGCCATTGACATTCGCGGGCATACCTAATTGTACTTCTGTCGTTTCATCTACATTAATAGCAAGATGATTAATAGAATTTGTATTGGTACTGCTGTATGTATATTGTTTATACTGCACACCATTCGATAATGGATAATCCTTCTTGACCGTTTGGGCTGCATAAGCATTTAACGGACTAACAACCATTGACAATAATACAACTAAAACTAGTAAATTTTTCGCTATTTTTTTCATTTTTTTTGCGCTCCTAAGTAATATAGAGCTCTCAACTCTCCCTTCACATGTCTTTCCTCTATAACACTATCAAAAATATGTCAAAATATCCATGGAACATTTAAGCTATTTTCTAGTTTTATATGAATTGTCAAGAAAACTATTTATATAGTCTCATTTTATGATTTTTCTAACATTTGACCCTTATCGTTACTCTATAACTTTGTTAAAATGATATAGAAGTCTAGGAGGGTAAAATATGAAAAAACTATCAATTATTGCTTTGCTCATGACAGTAATCGGCATGCTTCTTTGGCAACCACAACTGGCATCTGCTGACGAACTAACAGGGCATTCACATGAACAGGGTCTTCGTTATTTAATTTCCAAAGATGCATTAGTAAAAGATGCAAAAGGAAGTTATCGTCCAAATGACAATGTGACACGCGGAGAATTTGCTTCTTATTTAGCTAAAGCCATGAATCTTGAATCGGCAAGCGATATAGTCTTTAAAGATGTCCCAGATACATATGTACATGCAAAGGATATTAAGCTTGCTGCTTCAGCTGGGATTATTACAGGCTACGGAGATGGTTCATTTAAGCCTAATGCCGCTATTTCAAGACAGCATATGGCGGTTATGCTTGAGAGAGCTATCGATTATTTAAACATTCCTAAAGGTACTTCTTCTATTACCTTTAAGGATAATGCAGCTATATTTAAAGACTACCGTCAAGCAGTAGCTATAGGTGCACAACTAGGAATCATTCAAGGCTCTAATGGCAACTTTATGCCTGTAAAAAATGCAACTATTGGACAAGCATCTTCGTTTATTCTACGTTTAATGCAACTTGCTGATGATCCAGATGCTAGTGGCAATTCAAACAGTGGTAACTCAAACGGTGGTAATACTAGCGGTGGTAACTCAAACGGTGGCGATACTAACGGTGGTAACTCAAACGGTGGCGATACTAACGGTGGCGATACAAATACCGGCTCCTCTAAATACGCTATTAAGGAAATTTCAAACGGCGCACTAGTTGGTAATCAAGGTTTCTCTACCTTTGAAGCTGCTGAAAAGGCTGTGACAAAAAACACACAGGTTATCGTTGAAAGTGATAAAATTGTGAAAATGTCTTCAGGCTACGTTGTTACAAACAATTATGTAGCACTAAAATCTGAAACAATAAATGACGCAATTGCAGTTGCAGCTAATACAGAAATGGAATACCTCAGTAGTGATGCAATACAAGTAAAAGTTCGATTAGCTGGTCAAGTCGGCTACTTAAAACATGCTGATGTTTCATTAATCCCATTTTCAATGAGCAAAGGTCGTTCTTACTATTCAAATGAAAATGGTGAAATTAAACATACACTCTACGATTACAATACAAATAAGTATTCTTCTAGCTATGTTTTCGGAAAAGCGCCATCATTTATGAAGCCAGGCGAAAAATACTATAGCTGGAACGGTGTTTATTTCACAAACGGCAATGGCTCCTCTAATGGTGAGGCCTATAACTACTATCAATTTTTACCTGCCCGTGCCCAAACACAATATACGGCACAAGAACTAGATGCTTATATAATGAATAAGCTAGCAGAAGTTGAGAGTACAGGAGTCAGCCTTTATAAAGATGCTACAAAGAAAAGTAAGTTAATAGGTTTAGGGCAAACATTGAAAGATGTGGAAGCAAAATCGCAAATTAACGCAATGCTTGTTTTATCACTTGCTCAGCATGAGAGTGCTTATGGTATGAGTGATCATGCACAAAACTTAAATAACCTATTCGGTTTGTACGTATATGATACGAATCCACTAAACAAAAAGTTTGATAGTGTAGCTGACAATATCAATGAGCTTGTTGATAAATTCCTACAGCCAAACTACATTACTCCAGGGGGTTCACCTGGTAAAAACTTTTCTAACGGTGCAGTAGTTGGTTCAAAAGCTCTTGGCTTTAACGTAAAATACGCTTCTGATCCATTCTGGGGTGCAAAAATCGCAGGACACTATTACCGTGCTGAAAAGGCGTTAGGCTTTAAGGATGCCAATAATCCATACACAATCGGTCTAACAACAACAACCGGCTTAAACGTTCGTACAGGCGCAGCTACTAGCTTTAACCCACTATTCACATATGCACGAAGTGGTATGCCAGTTATCATTACAAGCTCTGCTACAAACGGCTGGTATGAGGTCCTTTCTGATAAACTGTATACAGGAAAAGCTTTCGTGAGCAAAGACTATGTACAAGTAATCAATACAGTAAAATAAAAAAGAGAGGCTGGGACATAACTAAATGGTTCCTTTATAAAGCCGAATAATCTCTAAATTAACAAAACACGATAAATAGAAAAACCGAACTATTCCGAAA
>NZ_JBNNVG010000012.1:0-128508 GCF_050280425.1 Lysinibacillus sp. NPDC093190
AGGAAATTGTTACGACAACTCTGTCATGGAGAATTTCTTTGGAATTATGAAATCTGAATTCCTTTACATGAGGGAATTTGAAAGTATAGAGCATTATAAAATAGAATTAGAAAAATATATAAATTACTATAATACGAAACGGATTAAGGCAAAATTAAAAACGAGTCCGGTGCAATACCGAACTCGTTTTACCCAAGCTGCCTAATGAATAACCGTGTCTAACTTTTAGGGGTCACTTCAAACACTTTTAAGTGCGGAGGGGGTTTTGTTAAGCTTGATAGCTTTTATTCGTAAAGAAGATGGCAATTGTACCTGGTCCTACATGCGAGCCGATAGCTGAACCGATCATTGTTACTTGAATGGCTCTTGGTGAAAATTTTTCTTGGATAGAGGCCTTTACTTCGTTGGCAAAGTTCGCATCATCACTATGGCTAATACCAACAATTTTATCAGAAAAATTATCACCGCGCTCCTGCATTAAATCTAACATGCGAGCGATGGCTTTTTTGCGTCCGCGAGATTTTTCAATCGGCACAAGCTTACCATCCTCTACATTTAAAATAGGTTTAATGCTTAGGAGTCCTCCAAGAAATGCGCTTGCCTTTGATACACGCCCACCTTTAGCGAGGTAATCTAAATCCTCTACCGTAAATAAGTGCTCCATTTGTGGGGTAAGTGCTGTAATTTTTGCTTCGATTTCCTCTAATGAAGCACCTGCATTTCGGAGTCGAACGGCTTCTACTACTACTAGACCAAAACCTAGCGAAGCACATTTTGAATCGATGATAGCCAATTTAAGGGATGGATATTGCTCCTGTACTTGATTGCGAATCATGACCGCAGTATTATAGGTGCCTGATAATTCCGAAGAAAAGGCAATGTAAATTCCTTCTTCTTCATTTTTCGCTAGATTTTCGAAATGCTTGAGAAAAAGCTCTGGTGATACTTGGGATGTCTTTGGGCGAGCACCTTGGCGAATAGCATCGTAAATTTCTTTGGAATCAATCGAAATCACATCATCATATTCGTTATTGTTCAATTGCACTCGTAGTGGAAGAAGTTCAATATTGCTTTCTTCGTAGTAAGACTTTGGTAAATCACATCCACTATCAGTAAAAATTTTCATCATTTGTCCCCCTAATTTAACGTTCTTTTAACTCTATATGAGAAGTTTTCAAATACCTATACTACATAATAGGTGAACAAGTGTCGAGCTTTCACTTTCCACTCTATATTTCTAAATAAATGTTATATAGATATATTACCATATCGAGTTTCATTATAATTGCAACCCAGTAATAGTGATTGCGGGAGTACAATTCTTCATCAGTATATATTTTTTATTTTAACTAAATTAAGTTAAACTGTAAAAAAATGAGCTTATCACCATAACGTGTAGTTGATTTCCGTTCCGATCGGGCGCTTTGTTGCTGACGCTTCGCTTTCGCACAGAGCAAAGCTTCCTGGGGGCGTCGGGCAACAAATTTTTTCTGTGCTAACGTAGCGACAGCAATAGGATGTTGGTCACGAAGGCGTTATCACAGGACGTGATGGTTTTAGCCTTCGTTCCTCTATTGCTAATCCCCAAGGAGTCGCTCAGTCTCCACTCCAATCAGCTTTCATACATCGTATATGTTTTAACAAATGTCATCCACAACATTTGATGATAATGCAAAAAATGGGATATCATTACTTAACTAGGATAATTTCAAGCGTTCGATGAGTATTTTAGCGATTCCATCGTCATTATTGGTTGTCGTAATTTCATTGGCAATATTTTTTAACGAAGGAATGCCATTGCCCATTGCTACACCAATGCCAGCATAATCAATCATTTCTAAATCGTTATCTTCATCACCGAATGCAATAATACGCTCGCGAGGGATACCTAAATCTTTTGCTACATGAGCGATTCCCACTGCTTTATTTAAGCCACGGCGAACAATTTCAATAATGTGAAGAGGCGCACCCCAGCGACGATGTTCAATGACCTCTGCATGAACAGCCTGTAAATGATCACGAATAATCATTGAATTTACTTCGTTAGCTTGAATTAGTAAACTAGTTGGGTTATCAAGTAAATGTGTATAGAGATCCCCAAGAGTAATTTTTGGATTCCCCATATTAAAAATATTTAATATCCGTTCATCCTCTGTATGCACATAAATATCGTCTTTAACCTCCGCAATAATATTTTCATATTCATAGCTATTGATGGATTCGACGACATTATGCACTACGCCTAAATCAATAGGAGTATGCATAGTCTGCCAAGCAGCATTTTTTGGGTGGTGGACGTAGGCACCATTAAAATTCACGATGGGCGTTGTAAGGCCAAGCTCGTGATAGTATATATCACTCGCACGATAAGGACGACCTGTAGCAATCATAACTTGATGTCCTTGTTCCTTTGCCTGCAATAATGTTTTTTTAGTGTTGGCTGAAATTTGTTGTTGGTCCGTTAATAACGTACCATCTAAATCTAAAACGATTAAATGCGGTTTCATAGCTTATTGCCCCTTTCCTATAATTTGAATAGTATCGCTTTGTAAACCATTCGTCAAAATTTTGTCACATGGAGAAAAGTTTGCTAACATAAAGACGAGACAAAAGTTGGGAGTGACAAAGATGATTGTTGAGAAAGAATTTTGGGGAAATATTCCTTTATTACATATACATACAGAAAATATGAATGAAAAAACCCCAGTAGTGATTTTTTTACATGGCTTTATGAGTGCAAAAGAACATAACTTACATTATGCATATCAATTAGTAGGCAACGGGGTGCGTGTCCTATTACCAGATGCAAAATTACATGGTGACCGTAGTGAAGGCCTATCTGAGATGAAAATGAGCTTACATTTTTGGGATATTGTTTTAAATTCTATTCATGAAGTTGAACAATTATATAAAGAATTAAAGAATAAAAAATTATTAGTGAATGATAACATTGGCGTTGCTGGTACATCGATGGGTGGAATTGTAACATCAGGCTGTTTAAAGCAATATGATTGGATCAAAACAGCAGCAGTATGCATGGGTGCACCTGGGTTTCTTAAATTAGCGGAGTATCAATTACAGCAATTCGCTAAAAGCGGTGTGAATTGGCCAATGTCCGAAGAAGAAGTACAACAAACGAATGAGCTTCTAGCTAAATATGATGTCAGCCTAACACCAGAAAAATTCGCAGGACGACCTGTGTTATTTTGGCATGGGGAATTAGATAAAACCGTTCCTTTTAATGAAACGTATAATTTTTATTTAACTTTACGCAAATATTATGAAACAAATCCAGAAGACTTAAAATTCTTAGCTAATAAAAGAGCGGGCCATGCTGTATCACGAGACGGTATGTTAGCAGCAACTGAATGGCTTGCACAGCATTTGGCATAATAAGATGCATCTGCTATGATTAAGTTAACACTGTGACGGAAGGAGAAATACAAATGGATCAAGATATGAAAGACAGCATGTTCGGTGCATTAGAAAATGTAATTGACCCTGAGCTTGGTATTGATATCGTCAACTTAGGTTTAGTATATGATGTAGAGTTAGATGAAGAAGGTGTAGCAATCGTTACAATGACGCTAACGTCTATGGGCTGCCCAATGGGACCTGTGATTGTTGATCAAGTGAACACAGCATTAGGTGAGCTTCCAGAGGTAAAAAGTACAAATGTCAACATTGTATGGAATCCACCGTGGTCAAAAGATAAAATGTCACGCTATGCAAAAATGGCATTAGGTGTACGCTAAGTCCACTTAAAACACAATAAAAAATCCCCGCTTGCAACAGTAAGCGGGGATTTTGCGTGTAGCGTATTAATCGATACGACATATTTGTAACGGACAATTCTCACAAGCGATTTCATCCTTTAAAAATTGTAGATCGTGAATGGTAATATAACCTTTTTCGAACGATATGATATTGTGCTTCTTTAAGTCATTAAGCATGCGATTAATCATCTCTCTACTCGTCGCACATAAATTAGCGATTTCTGTATTTGTTAACGGTAAGTCAATATAAATAGTGTCATTTTCTAAAGGATTACCATAAGTATTCGAAAGACGGATGAGTGTTGAAAATAAAGCGCCCTTTTTACCATTTAAAACTAAATCGCGCAAACGACTTTGATGCTTTAAATTTTCTGTTTGCAACCACTTCATATATTCCACCATTAAATCGGGTTGTTCCACTAGTAAAAGTTCCAATGATTCACGGCTTAGAACATATAAACTGGAGGGCTCTAATACTTTAGCAGTCATGGAATTATACGTAAGGTTACAAAATAATGAGCCTTCTCCAATAATACTATCTGGACCACAAATACGAATGGTTAGTTCCTTCCCATTCTCCGTTTCCTGACTAATCGAGATAGCTCCTGTTTTTATATAATAAATTTCTTTCGCACGTTCGCCCTCTAAAAAAATTTTACTATCCTTATTTACTTTAATAAAAACACCGTGCTTTTGAAAAAGATTGTGAAATTTCTCTTGCATGTTGCCCATTATAACCATATCTCCAACACATCGCTTTCTTTTTGTAAAAATATCTAATAATTACAAAAGGATGGTGAACAATTTCGATACTAAATCTAAGAAACATAGTTTTATTATAACGTAATTTTCCAGTTATAAGGGGAGGAATTTTAGGGCTAATTCTTTGCTAAGGTTTGTCGTATGTTGTAAAATAAAGTTAGTCAAAAAAGGTCAAACATTTTTCGTGAAACAGAATGGCAAACGGGATTCCGCTTAACATTATTGAAAAGGAGTGTGCTAAATATGCAATTTCAACAATCAAATGACAAAAAACCATTAGAACAATTTGGGCGTAATTTAATAGATGAAGTAAAAAACGGTAAAATGGATCCGGTAATCGGCCGTGATGAAGAAATTCGTAATGTCATTCGTATTTTAACACGCAAAACGAAAAATAACCCTGTCTTAATAGGTGAGCCGGGGGTTGGTAAAACAGCTATTGTAGAAGGGTTAGCCCAACGTATAGTAAAGGGCGATGTTCCTGAGGGGTTAAAGGACTGTGTACTGTATGAGTTGGATATGAGTGCCTTAATAGCAGGTGCTAGTTATCGTGGCCAATTTGAAGAGCGCTTAAAAGGTGTTTTAAAAGAAGTAAAAGAATCAGAGGGGCGCATTATTTTATTTATCGATGAAATTCATACAATTGTTGGTGCAGGCAAAACGGATGGTGCAATGGACGCGGGGAATATGCTAAAGCCAATGCTTGCACGAGGTGAGCTACATTGTATCGGGGCTACAACATTAGATGAATATCGTATGTATATAGAAAAAGATCCTGCTTTAGAGCGTCGTTTCCAACAAGTGCTTGTACGTGAGCCATCTATTGAAGATACAGTTTCCATTTTACGAGGCTTGAAAGAGCGCTTTGAATTACATCATGCAGTACGTATTCATGACCGTGCGATCGTAGCAGCAGCAGAGCTTTCAAATCGCTATATTACAGAGCGTTTCCTGCCAGATAAGGCCATTGATTTAATCGATGAAGCATGTGCGATGATTCGAACAGAAATTGATTCCATGCCACAGGAATTGGATGCAGTAACGCGCCGTATTATGCAGCTGGAGATTGAGGAGCAAGCGTTACGTAAGGAAAAGGACGAGGCAAGTAAAAAACGTCTAGAGCAGCTCAGTGAGGAATTATCGAAGCTGAAAGAATCCTCAGGGGATATGCGTAAACAATGGGAAACCGAAAAAGAAGCGTTACACGGCATTCAGAAAAAACGTGAAAAACTTGATAAATACCGTCGTGACTTAGATGAAGCAGAAAGTAAATATGATTTAAATAAAGCAGCCGAGCTACGTCATGGGAAAATTCCTACACTTGAAAAGGAAATTCAAGAGATGGAAAAACAATTAGAGAATGGTACGGAATCACGTATTTTACGTGAAGAGGTAACAGCTGATGAAATCGCATCTATTGTTTCACGCTGGACAGGCATACCAGTGATGAAATTAGTAGAAGGTGAGCGTGAAAAATTATTGCGCTTAAAAGATACATTGCATGAGCGTGTAGTCGGACAGGATAATGCTGTACAGCTTGTCACAGAAGCGGTATGGCGTGCTCGAGCTGGTATCAAAGACCCGCAACGACCAATTGGTAGCTTTTTATTCCTAGGGCCAACAGGTGTTGGTAAAACAGAGCTTGCGAAGGCACTAGCGGCACAGCTGTTTGATTCTGAGGACCATTTTATTCGCATTGATATGAGTGAATATATGGAGAAACATAGTGTATCACGTCTTGTAGGGGCACCTCCAGGCTATATTGGCTATGAAGAAGGTGGACAATTAACAGAGGCTGTTCGCCGAAATCCATATTCAGTTGTATTATTAGATGAAATTGAAAAGGCCCACCCTGATGTTGCGAATATTTTACTGCAAATTTTGGATGATGGACGCATTACGGATAGCCAAGGTCGTATGGTCAACTTTACCAACACAGTGGTCATTTTAACTTCTAACATTGGCTCAAGCTATTTAATGGAAGCAAAAGAAGACGATGTTGCAGTTGAGGATTTAGTGATGGCTGCACTGCGTCAACACTTTAAACCAGAGCTGTTAAACCGTATGGATGATATTATTATGTTCCATGCATTATCAGATGAACACTTTACTGCGATTGCTTGGAAATATGTCGAACAGCTTGTCAAACGAGTTGCAGAGCAAGACATTACTTTACAAGTAGAACAAAATGTAATTGATTGGGTTGTAGAACAAGGAGCAGATGCTCAGTTTGGTGCAAGACCACTAAAACGCTTCGTGCAGCGTTATATTGAAACTGCGGTTGCAAAAGAATTACTTCGAGGTGAAGTATTACCAGGAGAAACATTGCACATTAGAATGCATGATGGACAATTTGTCGTTGAAAAATAACAAAAAAAACCTGTTCCGCATTGAGCGAAACAGGTTTTTTCTAGTTGAATTAATGATTGTCTGCAGCTTCTGGAGTTGACTCGTTTGGAATAACTGCACCGATGATGAAAACAAGAATTGTAAATACAACTGATGTGACAACAGCAGTTTGGAAATCAAACGTTGTACCAAGTACAGAGCTTACTACGTAGTTTAACATTGAAACTAGTAGGAATGACCATATGAATGTTACGATATATTGCATTAATTTCACCTCAACCGAACTTTTTTATATCATTATCATATCATAACATAAATCGAAAAAAAAAGAACCTTTTCTGTGAAACATGGCGAATTTGTCACAACGATAACCTTGCTTTTGTACTTTCAGGCAATTTCAGTAGGAGCGGCGAAATTCGAAGACATCGCAAATGCTGATTGCTAGGGAGTGTCCATGGTCGTTTAAATCTAAGGAGAAGTCGTTCTATTAGTAGTCTAGTCGATTAAGGCAAAAAGCGTTAATTTTAATTCATCTTGCCCTGTTCTTCATTATGAGTTTGAAGAGTTATTCTTGAGAGGTAGTTTTAAAATCTTCAACGAAACTTCTCACTTCTATTTCCGTAGAAATAATTGGGAATATAATAAGAGTTATGGGTGAAAAGAGAATGAGAGATTTTTTAAAAGAAATTATTAAAGAAGTTAAAAGGCAACTAACAAACGAACAACCATCAATTGAGAACATTTTAGATGGCAAAATATTCGATTGGTTCATACCTATTTTCGATTGCCTACTGTTTCCGGAAGTGTATCTTTTCTTAGCTTCTACATTAATGTGGAAAATGATTTTTTCATTATTGTTGGCAGGTATGATTATTATCGTTGTTTTAATGATTGAAAAAGTTCTAGAGAAAAAGATTAGTAAAGAAAAGGTTGAAGTATTGGATAAAAAATTAGCATGGTTCATACTCGCTCCAATTTTATTTTATGGAGTAAAAGGGTTAGCATATGGCTATCTATTATTCAAACCAATGTTGTAGTTCTAAGCTATCTCATACCGAGGTGGCTTATTGGGGTCATCTGTGCGTTGGTTATTTTTAATTTGAAACTTTTTTACGTACCATACGTATTATAACTAGACAATTCGAATTGATAGAACTGAAAAAAGGGAGAAATGAATTTTGAACCATTGAATGAAACAATTACTTTTTGTGATTTACTTGATTACCTTTGCGGATGCGTATTACTCTACGTTGTTTATTGAACCAAAAACACCACCGCAACACCAGACGATTAAAGCGTCAGCCATTACGTTGACACAACTACGGTAGCAAACCTAACAAAAAGAAACGTACAACATGTCGTTTGAAACCTTCTGTGCTGCAACCCATCAAGCGATTTCTTCAGATCACTAAGTGTTCCAAAGAGAACGCGATCCTTAACGACCTATTAGAGAATAGATTGGACGTACGCAGATTCATGCGAGAGCCACCTTTCATCTTTTTACGATATCGACTTTTACGTTGTTGATAATATATGTTAGCAATTGTTAGGATAAAGCTGCAGATCTATTTGCAGCTTTTTTTCATTAACCGCCATTATTAAATTTTTCAGCCTCACTTATCCCCCGAAATACGCTTTTTCTTGCATCAGCTCTAAAAGTTGGAGATGACATTTGTTAAATTGTATGCCATGTATATAAGTTGCTTGGAGACCCTTAATATTACTAGTTTTAAGATGTTAAATTTAATTCATCTTGCACCTCTCCTTCATTATGAGTTATAATTATGACCAGTTACTAATAATTGATAGTAAGAAAGCAGAGGGGTTGCTAAATGAACGCTGGTATTATAGGAATTGGCAAATACGTTCCGGAGAAAGTCGTAACAAATTTTGATTTAGAAAAAATTATGGACACTTCGGATGAATGGATTCGAACTCGCACAGGGATTGAAGAACGCCACTTTGCCGCAGATGACCAAGAAACTTCAGATTTAGCAGTAGCTGCAGCAAAAGAGGCTATTGCAAAAGCAGGTATTACACCAGAGGAAATAGGCTTAATACTTGTAGCAACAGTAACACAAGATCAAACGTTTCCAAGTGTAGCATGTATGGTTCAGGAGCAAATTGGAGCAGTGAATGCAGCTGCGATGGACCAAGCGGCTGCATGTGCAGGATTTATATATAGTTTAGTGACAGCAAAGCAATTTGTAGAATCAAATACTTATAAATATGTCTTAGTAGTAGGTGTTGAAAAGCTGTCGAAAGTACTTGATTGGGAAGATCGTAATACCGCTGTGTTATTCGGTGACGGTGCAAGTGCAGCAGTTGTTGGTCCAGTATCAGAAGGTAGAGGTATTTTATCATTTGAGCTTGGAGCTGACGGTACAGGTGGAAAGAATTTGTATTTAACACAGCAGGACACAATCGCTATGAATGGCCGTGAAGTATTTAAGTTTGCAGTTCGTCAAATGGGTGAATCTGCAGTAAACGTATTAGAAAAAGCGGGTTTAACAAAAGAAGACGTAGATTTTTTAGTGCCGCATCAGGCGAATATTCGAATTATGGAATCTGCTCGTGAGCGTCTAGAACTACCACCGGAAAAAATGTCGAAAACGATTCACAAATATGGTAATACGTCGGCAGCGTCTATTGGTATTTCCTTGGTAGATGAGCTTGAGGCAGGTAAGATTAAAGATGATGATTTATTAGTACTTGTTGGATTTGGCGGTGGCTTAACATGGGGTGCCGTTACAATTAGATGGGGAAAATAAAAAACGAAAAATGCTTGAGGGGAGTAAGACAATGAGTAAACGACGAGTAGTAATTACAGGAATTGGCGCAGTTACACCACTAGGAAATAGCATCGAAGAAACATGGACTAACATTAAAGCAGGAAAATCTGGCGTTGGCGAGTTAACACGTTTAAATAAAGATCTTTTCGCAGCAAAAATTGCCGCTGAAGTGAAAGACTTCAATATTGAAAAGTATATTGAACGTAAAGAAGCTCGTAAAATGGATCGCTTTACACAGTATGCCTTAGCAGCGTCCATCATGGCGATGGAAGATGCACAATTAACAATCGATGAAGAGCTAGCACCACGTGCAGGTGTCTGGATTGGCTCTGGAATCGGTGGGATGGAAACATATGAACAACAGTTTTTAACTTTCCAAGAGCGTGGAGCAAGACGTGTAAGTCCATTCTTTATTCCAATGATGATTCCGGATATGGCTTCAGGCCAAGTGTCGATTCACTTTGGGGCAAAGGGCATTAACTCTTGTTCAGTAACGGCTTGTGCTTCAGGAACAAACTCCATTGGGGATGCTTTTAAAGTAATTGAACGTGGCGATGCAGATGTTATGATTTCTGGTGGTGCTGAGTCGCCAATCGTTACGATGGCAGTAGCAGGCTTCTGCGCAAATACTGCATTATCTTTAAATACAGATCCAGAAACAGCTTGCCGTCCATTCGATAAGAATCGCGATGGTTTCATCATCGGTGAAGGTGCGGGTATTGTTATTTTGGAAGAGTATGAGCATGCAAAAGCACGCGGTGCAAAAATCTACGCAGAAGTTCTTGGCTATGGTGCAACAGGGGATGCACATCATATTACAGCTCCAGCTCCAGAAGGAGAAGGTGCTTCTCGTGCAATGATGCAAGCTTTAACTGATGGTGGCGTAGAAGCTTCTCAAGTAGACTATATTAACGCACATGGAACAAGTACACCTTATAATGATTTATTTGAAACACAGGCAGTAAAAACAGTCTTTGGTGAACATGCCTATAAGCTTGCAATGAGTTCTACAAAATCAATGACAGGTCACTTATTAGGTGCAGCTGGTGGTGTTGAAGCTATTTTCACGGCGCTAGCACTTAAAGAAGGCATTTTACCACCGACAATTAATTTAACAGATCCAGATCCAGATTGTGATTTAGATTATGTACCGCATGAAGCTCGAACAGCAGAGATTAAATATGCTATGAGTAACTCACTTGGGTTTGGTGGACATAACGCTAGTCTACTATTCAAAAAAATCGAGGAATAATAAAGTAAAACTTTAATCAGTGGGGGTTTCTTTATCCCCACTGTTTTTTTGTCTTTACCAATCGGGGCTTTACGGGCAGTTAATTAAGGTGTCATCATATTAAATAAAATAAGGCTTTTCCGCAAAACGAGGGGGTGATTTCCGTTCCGACTGGGCGCTTTGTCGCTGACGCTTCGCTTTCGCTACAGAAAACATTTGTTGCTGACGCTTCGCTTTCGCTACAGAAAACATTTGTTGCTGACACTTCGCTTTCGCACAGATAAAACATTTGTTGCTGACGCTTCGCTTTCGCACAGAGCAAAGCTTCCTGGGGGCGTCCGATGAGCCGCTTCACTCGCGATGCTCGCTCCAGGTCTCGGGCCAACAGATGTTTTTTGCGCGAAAGCGAAGCGGCAGCAGCACCGATGTTGGTCACGAAGGCGTTATCACAGGACGTGATGGTTTTAGCCTTCGTTCCTCTATCGCTGATCCCCAAGGAGTCGCCCAGTCTCCACTCCAATCAACCGTTCTGCAGCAAAAACGTCTTTATATGCAGAAACATAGTGGCAGTAACAACAGATGTACAATCAATTCACTGTTACAAGTCTATTCTGTTCGATTAGTCTTTCAATAACATAAAAAAACGTCAGCCTAATTTACGTGGCTGACGTCTTTTTTTATAGTTTTGTGAATAGATGATAATTAAGAAGAAAAAGAAAGGATGCTTTATCTTGTTCCGACTCTTTTTATTTTTAATGAGCTACGGCTTATTGATTCTCTCCGTTGGGAATCTCATATTGTATTTGAATTATCGAACACTTGGATATTCCTGGATAGTTGTTTTTAAATTCATGGCACATACATCAGCATTTTATATGGCAATTGGATCAGTCATTGTGTTATGCGCTGTTGTGCTTGATCTTGGTTATGATAAAACTTTAAACGAAAAAGAGAAGATGTAACTCGTTAATTACCCTCTTTTTGGCCAAGCTTCATTCACATAGGGACATCAATCCCGAGATGATGAAGTTTTCTTTTTAGCGACGTGCACGACCAAGGCCCATTGCTTTTTCCATGCGTTTTAATGTAGCACTTGCAATGGCATTTGCTTTTTCGGCACCTTCATCTAAAATAATATCTAACTCCGAAGATTCTACCAAATTATAGAATTTTTCTTGAATTGGTGTCAGGTGATCAATAACTGCTGCTGCAACACCTTGTTTGAAACCACCATAGCCAACGCCTTCATATTTTTTTACAAGATCATCAATAGATACGCCTGAAATGGCAGACTCGATTGTTAGTAAATTAGAAACACCAGGTTTATTTTCCACATCAAAGGCCACAATACCATCAGAGTCAGTAACAGCTGACTTAATTTTTTTCTCAATATCTTTCGCTGAATCTAAAAGCTTGATTGTCGCTTTTGTATTTGGATCAGATTTACTCATTTTCTTTGCTGGTTCTTGTAGTGATTTGATACGAGCCCCTGCTTTTGGTAATTGAATTTCAGGAATCGTTAAAACGTCACCATAACGTTTGTTAAAGCGCTCTGCTAGATCACGAGTCAGCTCAATATGCTGCTTCTGATCATCACCGACAGGCACAATGTTTGTGTTATATAAAAGAATGTCTGCTGCCATTAGTGGTGGATATGTTAAAAGAGCGGCAGATACGCTTTCTTTACCGTGAGATTTATCCTTGAACTGTGTCATACGTTCAAGCTCACCAATCGATGCGACACATTGTAGCATCCAGCCTGCCTGTGCATGAGCTGGCACTTCTGATTGAATAAATAATGTAGATTTTTTAGGATCGATACCAGTAGCAATATACGTAGCTGCAAGGTTGCGAATATTTTGACGTAATTCCTTTGGATCTTGTGCCACTGTTATTGCATGCTGATCGACGATACAATAAACAGCATCTCCTTCATCTTGTAATGCAGGGAATTGCTTAAATGCACCTAAATAGTTCCCTAGAGTTACAATACCTGTTGGCTGTACGCCTGAAAAAATAGTTGTCATTGTCATTTCCTCCTTGAATTTTGTTACCTCAGCTAGTCTTTACATAAGATTAACTTATTTCAGCGGGTGTACAAACCCCGCTGAAATAGAAGAACTCAGTCTAAGAACGCCACGTCCTGTGGCAACGACTGAGTGACCAACATTATGTTGCTGCCGCTGCGTTACCACTACGCTTTCGCACAAAAGACATCTGTTGGCCTAAGCCTCCGGCGGATGTCACGGAAATCGGAAAGGAGTGCTTAGAGGATGTTAGCCTAAAATCATCGCAGCCATGCGATAACGGCTAACTGACCTGCATCACGCAGGCCTAAGCACAAAGCCGATTCCGGACGCATTGTTTATCTGTGCGAAAGCGAAGCGACAGCAACAATTATGCCGAGGCATAATTGATCCAAAATAAAAAACATCATGCGTCCTCATTAGTTCTCTAATGAAGGGACGAATGATGTTTGAATCCGCGGTACCACCCAGCTTGCCTAAATAGGCCACTTTACTTCGTAACGTGAAGGGACGAGCTCTGCTAATAGACTTCAGTAAGGAAACTAAGCCGTTCACAAAGCTAACTCGGAAGTCCATTCCAAATGCTTACACGATCTGTTTGCAGCAACCACAGACTCTCTAAACGTGTAAAGTGCAAATGTACTACTCTTCGTCAGCGTTTTTTATTTAGTTCAATAACCGTCTCCATCTGTATAGATGAGGTGAACTCACCAAAGACATAATTGATTGATTGCAAAAAATTATATTATAAAGACTCGGTGAAATGCAAGTGTGTAAAGTCAGACTTTTGGCGGTGTTCTTTCTCGAAAAAAAATTATATGCTATTTGTGCTGCTTTTTTTTATCTATTCAGCATCCCAGGAAAGCGCCCAGTCGGAACGGAAATCAACCAAACGTTATGGTGATGAGCTATTTATTTGAAAATGCAACCAATATTAGTAAATATACGTCTATATTGTACACACTGAACTGACAATATTCTCGTTTGAATTTTTTAAATGAGAACAAAAACAATCAGAAATGAGTGTTTAAAATGCGCTACGAATGGGAATATTATTAGTAGTTCATTAGATATGCTAAGAAGTAAATGCTGCTTTGAAAAGTTATATAAATAAACAGAAAATTTTGTGTGATAAGGTTATTCTTTTTTTATTGGAACTATATTCAAACATCACAGAGTACTGTATAATGGTATGTAGATTACATTACATTAATTCTAATTTAACACACTGGTTTATAGATAATGATTAAATGGAAAGGATGTGTCAGTATGATAGTAACTTTATTTACATCACCAAGTTGTACGTCTTGCCGAAAAGCTAAAGCATGGTTAGAGGAGCATGAAATCCCATATACAGAACGTAATATATTTTCCGAGCCATTAAGCATTAGTGAAATTAAAGAAATTTTGCGTATGACAGAGGATGGTACGGATGAAATTATTTCAACTCGATCAAAGATTTTCCAGAAATTGAATGTTGATGTTGAAAGCTTACCATTACAACGTTTATATGAGTTAATTCAAGAGTATCCAGGTTTATTACGTCGTCCAATCATTTTAGATGAGAAACGTTTACAGGTTGGCTACAACGAGGATGAAATTCGTCGTTTCCTACCTCGTAAGGTTCGTGCTTATCAATTACAAGAAGCACAGCGCATGGTGAACTAATATCTCCGTATTCTGCATAGAATAAGTATTAGATGTTACATATGCAACAAGCATATTGTGACATCTATTTTTTTGTGTTTTACTTAAGTAAAACCTTCTATATAAAGTATAATAAATAATAGGGAAAAGTCATATATTTCCGTAAAGTATGTTAAACTTGATTTTAACTTAATAGTTTACTACAATTTCAATATTCAAATATCTTCTGTGAAACGGTGTATATCCTTTTCATTTTATGACAGAACAGCATACAATATAATTAGAGACAACTGTGGACAATTTAATTTTTGATTCGGTTGCTCGACGGTTTTTCTGTAGTGTGGTCAAAGGTTGAAAAACAAAAACTGAGTATGAGGTTAAAAACAATGAATAAAAGCATACTAATGAAACAAAACTGTTTTTCGACAAATGACAGTGAAGGGAGATGAGGTCTAGTGGACATCGAACGTGTAAACGAAAATACACTCAAGCTCTTTATTACGTACAATGATATAGAGGATCGCGGCTATAGTCGTGAAGAAATTTGGTACAATCGAGCAAAGGGTGAACAACTTTTTTGGGATATGATTGATGAAGTTAACACGGAGGATTACTTTGATGTAGAAGGTCCAATTTGGATTCATATCAATGCGTCTGAAGTTGGCTTAGAAATCATTGTCACACGTGCACATATTTTAAAAGACGGTGAAACCTTAGATGGTTCTTCGCATTTTGATGAACACAAAGAAATGTTTGCCCCATTCGAGGACGTTGGAGAGGATCTTCTCAGTCAACTAACTCAATTTGGTGACTTAGATGAGTCAGAGTTATTTATGGATACAGACATTTATGTTTATAAATTTAAAGATATTGATGAGTTAATCCCTGTAGCGAAACGCATAACAGATGAATTAGTGGATTCCTCATTATTTAAATATGAAAATTGGTACTATTTGGTAGTTGACTTCGCGAACGCAGATGAAGAACTAAATCATCACGATAGAAATGCCGTTATCAAAGAATTTTTATTACCATCGAATTTTACAATCCATCGCTTAGAGGAATATGGCGAAAAAATTATGGAATTTAATTGCTTTGAAACAGTACGAAAATATTTTATTTAAAGTAATAAGTACTTGATTCAGTGACTTAGACTGTAGACAAACTTGGTGATCAACAAGTTTATTTACAGTCTTTTTATTTAAAAGGATCTAGATTGAGGGAAAGTAAAAATTTAAAAGATAGCAATTTTAAAATTTCAGGAAAAAGCCGTTTTTTATTTGTTGCTATAAAAACACTCCTTTACAATTAGTCAAAAAGGAGATGATTTTATGCTTATGGCCTATAACGAGCAGCAACAGATTTTTCTCCCATACCAATATTCAAGGGAAGCTTTACACCGACATAGACGGCAGATGAAATTTTATTGTCCTCAATGCCAACAGCCTGTCCAATTAAAGATAGGTAAATATAATATCCCTCATTTCGCTCATATTGCTAATAATAGCTGTGTACAGTTATTTGCAGAGGGTGAATCAAAACTTCATTTACAAGGAAAAGTCCAATTATTTGAATGGCTGAGAAAACTCGGGCATACAGTAAAGCTGGAGCCTTATTTACGGAAGCTTTCACAACGGCCAGATATGCTTCTGATAAAGGAGCGAAAGCAAATTGCCATTGAATTTCAATGTAGTACAATTTCTCATGAAAAGTGGCTAATGCGCACAGCTGGATATGAGAAAAATTCTATACAGCCATTGTGGCTTTTTCAAACACCTCAAAGACAATCTACACAAGGTATTCAAAAAATTTCTATTTCTCCAATTATGCAAAAGGTGATAATAGCCACAGCACAAGGCTTGGCTTATTTAGTGACCTATGATGCAAACACATCGAGATTTATTTATTGGACGAATCTTCTTCATGTTCATGGGCATACTTTTATAGGTAAAGTACAAGAACTAACTATTCACAAGCAACATTTTCCCTTTTATGAGCCTAGATTAATTTCGAAAGAGGAATTTCATCTTTATTGGCAGCTTTATAAAAAGCATTGTAAGCAATTCGTATATCAACGATTATTTCATAGTAGAGGGGTACAAGATTCATTTTTACGAAGTTGTTATGAATTACGCTTTGCTTTAACTGCTATGCCTGATTACGTAGGTGTTCCGGTAAAAGATGCGGAAGCGATACCGATGTTTTCTATTGAATGGCAAACGAACTTACATCATTTTTGCCGTCGTTTACAATTATCACCTCATGAACTAGACGAGAAAACTATTCGATCGTTTTTAATTCAACAAAATGTAGAGGTTACAAATCAAGCGGTACAAGCTATCGAAAATTATGGTATGGTGCTGGCGAAAAGTTATCAGAATGATTGTTTTCTGGATATTTGTGAGCAAATGTACGCACATTTATTTGCAATTGCCGCAATATACTGAGAAAATATGAGAGTATAGGAAAAACTCACATATAAAGGGGGCTGGCACATGGCTAGTAATCAAGTTTTAGTAAGAAATGAAGTTCCAGAAGAGTTAACTTGGCGTTTGGAGGATATATTTGCAACTGACGCCCTATGGGAAGAAGAGTATAAAGAAGTTGTAGAAATTGCAAAAAAGGCGTCTAGCTATGCAGGTACTTTAACAAATGGTGCAGATGCGTTATTAGCAGTTCTAATTTATCACAATGATATTTATGAACGTACAATGAAGCTGTACACGTATGCTCATATGCGTTATGACCAAGATACGACAAATAGCATCTACCAGGATATGAATAGTCGTATTCAAACATTAGCAACTAGTATCTCAGCTGCCCTATCGTTTTTAACACCAGAGATTTTATCATTGAGTGAAGAAATAATAGAACGTTACTTAGCAGAAAACAAAGATTTACAACTGTATAAGCAATCTTTAAAAGAAATAACGATGGCACGTCCGCACGTATTACCAGCAGAACAGGAAGCATTACTTGCACAAATGTCTGAGGTTACAGGTACTGCTTCAAATACATTTAGTATGTTAAACAACGCTGATATGGTCTTCCCTAAAGTGAAAAATGAAGACGGAGAAGAAGTGCAGCTAACTCACGGTAACTATAGTAAGTTTTTAGAAAGTAAAGATCGCACTGTTCGTGAAAATGCATTTAAAGTAATGTACGAAACTTATGGTAACTTTAAAAATACGTTTTCCGCTACATTAACTGGCAATGTTAAAAAGCATAATGTCAGCGCACGTATCCGTAATTATGAGTCTGCACGCCATGCAGCAATGTCTAACAACTTCATTCCAGAAAGTGTTTATGATCAATTAGTAGAAACAATCCATAAACATTTACCGGCTATGCAGCGCTATATTTCGTTACGTAAGAAGCTTTTAGGTGTAGACGAACTGCATATGTGGGATTTATTTGCCCCACTCGTTAAGGAAGTCGATATGAAAATCACTTACGACGAAGCGAAGGATATTTTAGTAAAGGCTTTGGCGCCACTAGGTAAGGAATATCAAGGTATTGTTCAAAGTGGTCTTGATAACCGTTGGGTGGATGTCTTAGAAAACAAAGGGAAACGCAGTGGAGCATACTCTTCAGGCGCTTATGGAACAAATCCATACATTTTAATGAACTGGCAAGACAATGTTAATAATCTGTTTACACTAGCTCATGAATTTGGTCATAGTGTACACAGTTATTATTCACGTAAAAATCAGCCGTTTGTTTATGGCGACTATTCTATTTTTGTGGCTGAAGTAGCTTCGACATGTAATGAAGAACTGTTAAATGATTATTTACTGAAAACAATTGAAGACCCACAACAGAAAATTTATTTATTAAATCATTGGCTAGACGGCTTCAGAAGTACTGTTTTCAGACAAACAATGTTTGCTGAATTTGAGCACCTAATCCACCAAATGGATAAGAATGGTGAATCTTTAACGGCAGATCGTTTAACAGAGGTTTACTATAATTTAAATAAACAATACTTCGGCGAGGATATTGTTGTAGATGAGGAAATCGGCTTAGAGTGGGCTCGTATTCCACACTTCTACTATAATTACTATGTGTATCAATATGCTACAGGTAAATCTGCTGCAACAGCATTAAGTAAACAGATTTTAGAAGAGGGTACACCAGCTGTAGAACGTTATATTAATAACTTCTTAAAAGCAGGTTGCTCTGATTTCCCAATTGAGGTATTAAAGTCAGCAGGTGTTGATATGAACGTTGCAAAACCGATTGATGATGCATGTAAAGTATTTGAAGAACGTTTAAATGAGTTAGAAAAATTATTGTTGAATAATTAATTTGGAAGGCTGTAGGAATGGCACTACAGCCTTTTTTCTATGATTATTTGAACGATAAAAATTTAAAGAATAATGATTTTTTTTGATTTCTAAATGTTTAAAAGTGCGTATCTTGAAAAAATACTGTTTGTAATCGCTTTCTATTTGACAAATTTGTGAATCTACCATCGGATTTATTGCTATCTTTACTATTCCATGATAAAGTGATTCATGTGAAATAAATCACAAAACAAACATACACCCCTTTGTTTGAACGTGAACATTTCTCCCATCCCCTTTGTGAAAGAGAGGCGTCACTATCTGTCGAGGATAGTGGCGCTTCTTTTATTTTGTTATAAATCTCGATCAAACAGCGAAGTATTCCAATAAAACTCAAAAATGTTCTGATAAATCGCTGAAACGTTCCGATAAATCACTAGAACATTCCGATAAATTTATAGAGTCTAATCTAAAAATAAAATGAATGCAACCAGTTGCATTCATTTTATTTTTTATTTATAATGCAATCAAGTGATTGCATTATATGAAAAGGGGATAGAAAGTGAAGAGTAAACAAAATTATATTATGCCTGTTATTGCGGCGGCACTTGGTTTTTTTATGGCTTTATTGGACACCACGATTGTGAATGTATCTTTGCCAAAAATTACGGCATACTATGAAACTACAATTGATCAAATTTCTTGGGTTGTTGATAGCTACAACATTGCATTTGGCGTTGTTTTGCTAACGGCGGTTAGATTTGCAGATCAATTTGGAAGAAAGAAAATATTTCAAATAGGGCTTATTTTGTTTGTAGTTGCGTCGGTTCTATGTGGAATATCGCAATCTATTGAGTTATTAATCTTATTTCGTGCAATTCAAGGTTTAGCGGCAGCAATGATTGTTCCAGTATGTGTTCCTTTAGTACTTGTTCATACTCCGCCTGAAAAGGTTGGTATTGTAACGGCACTATTTGGAATAATGGCGGGGATATCGACAGCATTGGGACCAACAATTGGAGGAGTCATCTCAGAGCATTTTTCATGGCAGTGGATATTTTATATTAATGTACCAATCGGGATTTTAGCAGTAAGTTTAATTCATACTTTTGTACATGAATCGTATGATCCTACTGCTTCTAAGAAGATCGACTGGATCGGTATGATTACAATTAGTATGTCATTGTTTGCACTCATATACGGGCTTTTACAAGTGAAAGAAGTTGGGTGGTCATCATCACTTGTTCTTAGTTGTTTAATTGGCAGTGTAATAGGCTTACTATTGTTTGTAATGATTGAATCAAAAAATAAAGATCCAATGCTTCCAGTTCAGTTGTTTAAAAACTATCAATTTGCATGCGGGAATATCGCACTGTTATGTTTAGGAATCGGTATGATGTGTGTCTACTTTTTAATGGCATTTTATTTAACAACAATAAACGGAATTTCTCAGATACAGGCGGGCTTAATTCTCAGCTCATCTTCTATAGCAACAATGCTCATTACCCCTCTTGCAGCTAAAGCAAATAAATGGGGGACATTATGGTTTGGTGTAATTGGTTATGTACTATTTAGTATAGGAACCTACTTGTTAGGTTTTATTTCACCAGATCAATCGGTTTGGGCTATTGTTGGAGTTTTAATGATTGTCGGTTTAGGATCGGGTTTAATCTTTAGCCCATTATCAATAGCACTCATTTTGCAGGTTCCCGAAGAAAAGGCTGGAATTGCATCAGGGTTATTTCAAGTAAGTCGTGTAATTGGGGCTGCGGTTGGCGTGGCAATTTTAGTAGTGATGCTACAGCATATGATGCAGAACGAAATGAAAACGGCAAAAAAGGGTATGATCGAAAAGGTTGAAATAAGTAAACTTAGTGATAATACGAAGGAAAAGCTAAAGCTTCAATTAGAAAATTATAAAAATAAAAATGAGCTAACAGAAAATAAATCGTCACTACAGGATGTTTTACATAAGCTAACTGACGAAGAGGAAAAACTATTAAAATCTTCACCAGATAACGCACATGCTGAAATTAAGAAGAGCTTTGCCACTGAAAGGGAGGAAATAATAAATCTTTATCCAACGTTAGAAAAAATAATGAAGGATCATATTTCTTTAGCATTTAAAGTAGTTTTTAGATTTGGAGCAATTGTTATGTTAATTGGTGCTGTTTTCGCATATTTGAATGGCATAAATGCAAGAAGAATGAAGCAATATATTAGAGAACGAAACTTTGAGGTTGCTAAGAAATATTAACTTTTTTCAGCGGGTGTTTTGGTAGCGAAAGCGAAGCGTCAGCTACAGATGTTTTGGTACCGAAAGCGTAGCGACAGGTACACACGACTGAGTGACCAACATCATGCTGCTGACGCTACGTTAGCACTACGCTTTCGCGCAAAAAACATCTGTTGGCCTAAAGCCGATTCCGGACGCAATTATGCCGAGGCATAATTGATTTAACTGAATGCAACTGATTGCTATCACTTTCTAATTCCGATATAATATTGAGCAAATTATGTTCGGAGGAGGAAAGTGGGCATAATGGCAAAGTTGAAGACAAGAGAAAAAATTCTTAATGCTGCATTGACGCTTTTTGGTGAAAAGGGGTTTGCTGGAACTTCAACACGTGAAATTGCTGAACGTGCCGGTGTGAATCACATTACACTTTTTAGACACTTTGGAAATAAGGAGAATTTGTTTCGTGAGAGTGTTATTTCACATAAAACAGACAGAGATTATTTTCCTAAAGTAGAAGAGGCATTTACTGGGGATATAGAGCATGATCTTAAAATCTTGGCGCAAGCTTATTTTGAAGAAAACATTCCTGTCAAGGAAACTATTTGGGTACTTATGCGTGAGATTCAACAAGATAAAGAGTTTGAGAAAATTTTCTTTGAATATCCAAATAAGTTATTTGACCATTTAGAGAATTATTTAATTAAGTTACATGAGCAAGGGAAAATTCCAAAAGGGAACTTTAAATATACAGCGAATTTTTTCTATTCATTGCTGTCGTCAATTTTAGTGTTCCAATTGACATTACCATATATAAATGAGCATATTAATCCGGATATTGATGAGATGATAGATGAGGTTGTGCATTTATTTACAGTAAGTTTGTATAATCCGAGAGAAAGTTAACTTCTTTTAGCAAATGTTTTTTGTATCGAAAGCAAAGCGTCAGCTACAAATGTTTTATGTAACGTAAGTGAAACGGCAGTTACAAATGTTTTATGTAACGTAAGTGAAACGGCAGTTACAAATGTTTTTTGTATCGAAAGCGTAGCGACAGGTATAGAAGTCTCCCACCTCTATAGGTGGTGAGATGATTGCCGAGGCATAATTGATTTATTGGGCTAAAAAAAGACAAAGAAAAGCAAGTGAAGTTTTCTTCACTTGCTTTATTTATAGGGCTTCTTGGATCAGTCCCTATTCTTAGAATAATAGTATAATTGCATTATTTAATACGCCACAGTGTATCGTGATTTGTCTGAATTCGTTCAATCTTTTGTTGTAGCATACGCTTCTTTAATTCGCGTTCAGCTGTTTGTTCTGTTAATGAGTAGATAAAAGCTACTTCATTTGTTGAAAGTGTATGGAATTTTGTAAATAACGCTTCTATTGTTGGTAATGGTTGGCGCACAAGCTGCTCATCCATCATCTCTTGTAAAATATGTTCATAAACTTCATAGGAATAGCTACCACTAACTTTAAGACCCTCATCTTCAATACATTCATTGAAAAATACAATACTAGGTACTTCATCAACTTCCATTTCACGTTTAATATATAAATCGCTTTGGAAGGCGCGTGCTGCTTCCTTTGAACCAAAGTCTGCAGAGAATTCATTCATGTCTAATTGAACATCTTCTGCAATTTTTAACAGCGTAGCATAAGAATTGACATCTTGCTTGTTTAGTAATACATATTCTTGTAGTTTCGACAAATAGCGTGCTCCTGCACGTTTGCCCTGTAACTCTGCTGCTTTAATAGCGATAGATGGTAAAACAGGGTGATTAATGTCGAGCTCAATACCTGATACACAACCCTTTACACGCTTACTTAAACAATTTAAAGAGGCAAGCTCCGTGCTTAGTACAAGGCGCCATGTAAAGTAATGGTTGTACTCTAGCTGTAGCCTACGAAGGATGGCTTGCATATTAAAAGCTTCTGGACAAAGTGGATCTACGAAAATATACAATTCAATAGGCTTATTAACAGTAGTAAACTCAGGAGTTGGCTCTTGCAACAGTTGAATATTATTCACGTAACAATTCCCCCTCAGCGTCATTTGGTGTATTAATCATGTGATGAGCTGTTAATACTAAACGTTGATAATAAGTTTCACGGAACTTCCCTTCTAACCCAACTTCATCCATCGCTTCGGACATACATTCAAGCCAAGCCTGAGCACGATCAGGTGTAATCGGAAAATTCATATGGCGTGCACGCATCATTGGATGTCCATGCTCCTCAGTAAAAAGATTTGGTCCACCTAAATACTGTGTTTGAAATTGAATTTGCTTGCGGGCTGTCTCTGTCAAATCTTTCGGAAAGATTGGAATAAGATCAGGATGTTGAGCAACTCTTTTATAGAATGCATGGATTAGCTCTGAAAGCTTTTCAGCCCCCAGCTCCTCATAAGGAACAGTGTATTTTCGACTCATAAGTTAAATGCCCCTTTAATTCTTTATATCGTAAAGTATATTTTTATACTTGGTCATCTTTACAAATGTGAATTTCTTGTGACTACCTTTATTCTATCAACGTCTTTTCGTTAACACAAACAAAGAGCTCTTCCGAAATGTTTTTCGCTAGAAAAGCACAAATTTCACCACGTGGGTGAAATTTGCCGAAAAAGACTGTATTAACAATGTTTATGCGATTAAACTGTGTAGTAATTCATCACTTTTTTGACATAATTCTGTGTTTCTTTAAAAGGAGGAATGCCACCATACTTTGTAACACGTGAAGATCCTGCGTTATAAGCCGCTAACGCTAGTGTAGGATCATTATCAAATTTATCTAGCAATTGGCGCAAATACTTTGCCCCTGCCATAATATTTTGCTCAGGATCAAAGGCGTTTGTAACCCCTAAATATTGCGCTGTTTTTGGCATTAATTGCATTAATCCTTGTGCTCCAGCATGACTAACCACATTTGAATTAAAATTAGACTCTTGCTTAATCACTGCAGCGATGAGTTTCTCAGGTACATTATATGTAGATGCTGCCTTTTGAATAATCGAAGCGTATTGGTTCGCACCTGCTAATGAATTGGCATACGCTGTTGAACCAATTACATTATCGGAAACATAGGAGTCGAGTTTTGTACTAGATTGTGTGTTTGCTAATGCTGCCTGTACAGCAGTAGGTATGTATACGGCATTAGAACCATTATAAAGTAATGATTGATACGCACTATTTTGCATGTTTTCAGATAACCCATTTAAATTACTAAGCTGGTTCATCAATGACGAAGCGCTCGATACACCCCCGAGCAAACTAGATAATTTTGCACTGTTCGCAGTAGTTGAGTCGCCGAGCAGTTCGCTAATCATGTCTGAAAACATAGAATTGCTGTCTGTAAGATTGTTTGACGATGAATTTTCTGAAGATCCTAGTGTTTGTAATGCTTGAATGTCAAGTAAAGTTCTGAGTGATTGGATATCCAAGGAGTTGTCACCCTTTCTTGTTATACTAGTTAAGCTACTGTTCTTTATTCATTTGTAATGCTTTCATAAAACGTGCGATTTTTTTATCTGTAGCCCGCTTTTCGATACCATGTTGCTGTAGAAATTCGTCGAAGATTGCATTTCCTTTTATTGCATCTTTTGATTCATATTCTACCTCATAATCGTCGCACTGCAAATAGAAAGAATGATCGAATACTAGTAGACCATCCTTATAAGGAATTTCGACACGATCAGTTGTCAGTGAACCAAATACTTCTAATTCTTCTAAAGGAATATTGAAGAAAGTAAGTTTTTTTGCTACTTCTTGGGCATAGAATCCTTCTCCAACAAGCATTTTCTTAGCTTGCTCAGCAGTTAATTCGTCAGTTGTTTCTAAATGTACATGCTCTGCATTTTTTTCTTTTAAAGTACATTCAAAATATTTGTCGATTTGTCTAATACGAAGCCCACTTTGTCGTTTCCGAATAGCTTGAGAAGGTGTGTCGAAATAATGATTTGTTTGACGATGAATAGCATTTTCGGGAATATTGAATTCTTGCAATAAATGTTCGTATTGTTGTTTTGTTAAGAGATTTTTAAATTCTATTTCAAGTTGTTGTGCCATATGCTCACCTGTTTGTTTTAATTTTTTTACGTATATTGATTTAGACAAAAAAATAGATTGTTATTTCCAAACGTTTAATCTTAGATAACGTCTGTGTCACCAAAAATGTGTTACATCGTGCAGCAAAAGGAGTTCCTTGATGCAAGCACAAAGCCGAATCCAGACGCCATTATACCGAGGCATAATTGATTTCGTCGATTTAATATTTACACACTGCAACTATTTACCCTCTATGATAAAATAAGAGGAAGAGTAAGACGAAAAGGGGAACCGCATGTGCGTAAAATTTATACAATAGAAACATTGAATTTTGAAAACGAGCAACTTCATTTTAGTTTAAACGACATTGAAGTAAATTTACAGTTAAAACCTGCTGCACAATTAATTGCAGATTCTGATGACTTTGCGTTTATTTATTTACTTGATGCAGGAGAGAATTATCATTACTTGCGTTTTCCACCGAGTAGTTGGGAGCAACTTGTACATATTTTACAAAAAAAGCAAAATCCAAAGCTACAACTAGGTGAAAAAGTTATTGAGCTTACAAATTTTTACGATGAACTGGAAATGCTCGTGTATAATATTGAAGGAAATTACAATTATGGGGCGGAATTTGTCCAAACGGTGGAACAACACTTCAAGGCAATTCTTGCTGAATAAAGAGACAAAACGAACAGACGGTGTTGGTTTTGTTCGATACCGAATGTCGGGAGGTTTTTGCGATGGGACAATGGGAAATATTTTTAAGTCCTTATAAACAAGCAGTAGATGAGTTAAAAGTAAAATTAAAAGGTATGCGTTCACAGTTTGGTATTGTTAATGCAAATTCGCCAATTGAATTTGTGACGGGACGTGTAAAGCCTTTAGCAAGTATATACGATAAATCATTAGAAAAAGGGCTTGCCTTTGAGCCCTCTAAACGACTAGGTGATGAGCTAGGGGATATTGCAGGCTTACGTATTATGTGTCAATTTGTAGATGATATTTCCACAGTTACGGAGCTAATACGTCAACGTAAAGATATGCGTGTAGTGGAAGAGCGTGACTATATTACACATAATAAGCCAAGTGGCTACCGCTCATATCATATGATTGTCGAATATCCTGTAGAAACGATACAAGGGAAAAAAGTGGTATTAGCTGAAATTCAAATAAGAACACTAGCTATGAATTTCTGGGCATCTATTGAGCATTCTTTAAATTATAAATATAAAGGCATGTTCCCCGAGGAAATTAAAAATCGCCTTCAAAGTGCAGCAGAGGCCGCCTTCCGATTGGATGAGGAAATGTCTTCCATTCGTAGTGAGATTCAAGAAGCACAGGCCTATTTTAGTGAATACAAAGAAGCATCGAATCCTAATTTACTATCGGAGAAGGAGCGTGACACAAAATGAAATTTTCCATTCAATCACGTAGAGATGCACAGTCGAACGAATTAATGGAGCTGGCCAGAACGTATTTGCAGGATTTTGGGTTAACTTATGATGAAGAGGCTCCTGAAATCGTAATCTCTATTGGAGGAGATGGCACTTTACTACATGCCTTTCATCGATATTCTCATTTGCTAGATCAGGTTGCCTTCGTAGGTATCCATACGGGACATTTAGGATTTTATGCGGATTGGAAACCATCTGAATTAGAAAAGCTTGTTTTGTCCATTGCTAAAAAGGATTTTAACGTTGTGGAGTATCCACTACTAGCGGTAAAGGTGGAGCATCATAATGCGGAATCCAATACGTATTTAGCGTTAAATGAAGCAACTGTGAAATCGCCAGATGTCACGCTTGTTATGGATGTAGAGTTAAATGGTAATCAGTTTGAACGTTTCCGTGGAGACGGTCTTTGTGTGTCAACTCCTTCTGGTAGTACAGCTTATAATAAAGCCCTCGGTGGAGCAATTATTCACCCGACTTTAGCAGCACTCCAAATCACTGAGATAGCATCTATCAATAACCGTGTCTTCCGTACAGTTGGTTCACCACTCATTTTACCAGCACACCATCACTGTGTTTTACGTCCAGTAAATGATCAAAACTTTAATATGACAGTTGATCATTTACAAGTCACGCAAGGCGATGTGAAGTCGATTGCTTTTAATGTAGCAACTGAAAGAGTCCGTTTTGCTCGTTTCCGTCCATTCCCATTTTGGGAACGAGTACATGAATCATTCGTGGCAAATGAGTAATATGGATACAAGGTTTACACTGCATTTTATAGCGGAAAAGGAAGGCCAACTATTAAGGGATGCCTTAACGGAATGGCGCATCTCCAAGCGAGCTTTAACGGCTATTAAATTTGATGGAGGATTACTGACAGTGAATGATGTTGAACGCAATGTTCGACATCCTCTTCACGTTGGGGATCGAGTTGAAGTTACATTCCCTCCTGAAGAAAAAAGTGAAGGACTCACAATTGAACATGGTGAACTTTCTATTATTTATGAAGATGAAGCTATTTTAGTGCTTAATAAGCCTGCATATCAGAGTACGATTCCTTCGCGTGAGCATCCAACACATAGCGTAGCTAATCTAGTGTGTGGTCATTTTCAACAGCAAGGACTAGCATCAACTGCTCATATCGTAACGAGACTTGACCGTGATACTTCTGGTTTGCTATGCATTGCTAAACATGCTCATATCCATCATTTAACGGGGCTTGCACAGCGCAGTGGAGAGATTTCTCGACAATATGAAGCAATTGTACATGGACATGTGGCACAAGAAGTACAATCAATCCTTGCTCCTATTGGACGCAAGGAGACGAGTATCATTGAGCGAGAGGTGCGTGAGGATGGTCAATTTGCGCATACAGATGTGACAATTTTAAGGAGCTTTTATTTACATGATGAACCGATGACACATATACAACTAAAGTTGCACACAGGGCGTACACATCAAATACGTGTGCATATGGCCTATGTGGGACATCCACTTGTTGGAGATGAACTTTATGGTGGAAGTCGCGAGCAAATAAATAGACAAGCTTTACACTGTGTGTCTTTAAAGATGCTTCATCCTTTGACAGGTGAGAGTTTACAATTCACAAGTAACTTAAACATAGATATGCAACGATTATTGAATGACTCCTTAGTTTGAAGTTTATTTCTTCAAAGCCTATCTATACAGTCATTAGTTCACGAAACGTGAAAACTATTACTGAATCATGTTATATATTTAAGGAGATGTTCGCACAAACGGGCATCTCTTTATCATTTTATAAGTTTTCTTAAAAACATGTTAACAGAAAATCAATTTCGCCTTGGCGTAATTGTTGCTGTCGCTTCGCTTTCGCACAGATGAACAATGCGTCCAGATTTTGAATTGTGCTCAGGCCTGCACGAGGGCCGACACGATGTCGGTCATTTCGGTAATGCCACAGGACGCGGCGTTCTTAGACTGAGTTCCTCTATTTCAGTAGGTGATTGGACACGCATTGAAAAGGAACCACATCCACATTCATCTCACCACCTTCAGAGGTGGGAATCTTCTGTAACTTACGCTTTGCTTTCACTACAAAAAACATGTGCTGAATGAAGATAAAGCGATTGTAGGGTATAGTAGAGTAGAGGATTTTTTAGGTTCAGTACCACAAGTTAGGAATGAAATGTATGTCATGTATAAGTTGATTGGAGTGGAGACTGGGCGACTCCCTGGGGATCAGCGTCACAGATGAGACCCTGGAGCGAGCAACGCGAGTGAAGCGCCTAGTCGGAACGGAGATCAACTCCACGCTATGGTGGTAGGTGAAAAACGGAAACATTTATCTGCAGATTATCCAATTAGATTGCGGAGATGTTGTAGGTTGCTATGTAGTAAAAAAAGGGTTTGCAGAAAAGGCACAATACACTCTATTATATAAAAGGTAGATTTACGGAATTGCCCGTATTAATGATTTAATGCTCGGAAGGAGGGGACAAGCATGATAGAGGAAAGAAATGAAAAGAATGATGTGCAATTCGACGAAGCACGTTTGCGAGAAATGCTCGAAGCACATGATATTAATGCATTCCGCGATGAGTTTTTAGAGCTTCATCCATATGATCAGGCAACGTTTTATGAGAAGGTGGAGCCTGATATAAGGAAGATCATCTATGCGTTCTTGTCTCCGACGGAAATGGCTGATATTTTTGAGGCAATCGAAATAGATGATGATGAATACACAGCGTATTTAGCTGAGATGGATCCGTCATATGGTGCAGAAATGCTTTCTCATATGTATGCAGATGATGCAGCAGACGTTTTAAATGAGTTGGATACAAAACAACGTGAAAGCTATTTAGGCATGATGGATGAGGAAGCAGCTGAAGAGATTAATGAGTTATTAAGATATGACGAAGGTACAGCTGGTTCTATCATGACGCCTGAATATGTAGCGATACCAGAAAATTCTACTGTGCGTTCAGCAATGGCAATTTTACGGAAAGAAGCGCCAGAAGCCGAAACCATTTATTATATTTTTGTCATTGATGAAGCACATCGATTAACAGGCGTTATTACGCTTCGTGATTTAATTATTGCTGATGAAGATACCCTTATCCGTTCGATTATGAATGAACGTGTTGTGATGGTGCACGCAGGGGATGACCAAGAAGAGGTTGCTCAAATTATGAAGGACTATAACTTCTTAGCGACACCAGTTATTGACGATAAGGGAGAATTACTAGGGATTATTACAGTCGACGATATTATCGACGTTATTGATGAGGAAGCCTCGGAGGATTACTCTAAATTAGCGGGTATTTCCGATATGGATAAATTTGATACAACTTCATTCCAAGCGGCTAAAAAGCGTTTGCCATGGCTTGTCATATTATTATTTTTAGGGATGTTGACAGCAAATTTGATAGGACATTTTGAGGCAACGTTAGAACAAGTCGCATTACTCGCAGTGTTTATCCCTCTCATTTCAGGTACTTCTGGAAATAGTGGAACACAGGCGCTAGCGGTAGCTATTCGAGGAATTGCGACAGGCGATGTCGAAGACCATAGCAAGCTAAAATTACTACTACGAGAAGCAGGTACAGGATTAATGTCTGGAGTTGTTTGTGGACTGATTGTGATCGGCATCATCTATATTTGGAAACAAGAGCTTATTCTTGGAATGCTAGTAGGAGCAGCGCTTTGTGGTTCGATTTTAGTAGCAACACTTGCAGGTTCTTTTATTCCACTCCTTATGCATCGTATGAAAATTGATCCAGCTGTCGCATCAGGTCCATTTATTACAACATTAAATGATATTACAAGTATTTTAATTTACTTAGGTTTGGCGACAGTGTTCTTAAGTCAAATAGCGTGAGAACCAAATTTCTTCCTTTTGCATATTGTATGAAAAAAGGGAAGTGAGTAATTTGGGTCAAGAGCCACGCTTGTTTATAAAGTCACCATCATATTTTCTGAATATTTCCAAGGTGCTACATGAACTTGATTTGGATGAAAGTACGTCAGTGTATATAAAGGACGGCTATTTCAATGAACAAACTATTGAAGAAAACGACGAAGTGGTTGAAGAAGTACAAATAGATCCGTATTTACTAAAGCAGCTTCAATTTTTAGAAAAGCCATTTCGGCAAAAAGCCTATCAACCATTAGTTGTATGTTTGAAGGATGGTAGAAAATTACGCGGTAGTGCATCTGATGTACAGACCGATTCATTGATGCTTACTTCTTTCGAATTGAAGACACAAGAGATTATATATTTTGAAGAAATAGAACAAGTATTATGGCGAGGTAAACAATTACCTACCTTATGAAAAAAGTGTACAGCAGAGGATGCTGTACACTTTTTTTATGTGTAGTGTGTCAAAGGAGAAAAGATTATTCACAAATCCCTAAGTCAACATCAGCAATACATTGTACAGCGCAGAAGCATGATAAATCTACAGTGATACAGCTCTCAGTTGAATTCCAATCATCTACTTTACATATTTTTTTCATGTTGACACAGCAGCCATCTCGACTTAATAGATCTACTGTACTTTCGCTGGAGTCAAATGAACATAGAGGCTCTAAAACACGCAAAGTAGCGCAGCACTCATCGAACATATCTTCTACACGGAAAAATACTGATGTACATATACATGGATCTGCTGTTGGTGAACTGAAAAATGCTTTAAAAGGAGTACCGTCTTTTGTAATTAACATGAATACACGTGTATCTGCATGAGAGCGTGCAGGACTTACAATGCCTCCAAGTGGTTCTAAGAAACAGTTAGCTGTACATGGTTGACATTCTTCTCTCACCGCTTGATTCTGAATGTCTAAGATGGCGCGTACTACGTCACAAACGCAGCCTGCTGAATGGATTGGTCCAATAGGATTTGTTGGCTTGCCACAACCCATATTGTCACCTCCTTTCCTTGTTACTACTTCTACAATATGTGCTTATGAAAAATGGACTCGGGCTTTCGTATATATAGTTAAATGAATAGTTTTTTTATGGTTGGAGAAACTTTAAAGAAAAGGAGGGTAAAACTTGAAGCTATTAGGAATGATGTTACCTCTATTAGTCAGTTTATCGCTTTTAAGTGGTTGCGGTGAAAAAGAAAAATTTATTGTCTACGGTTCACCGGAAAATGAAAAAGAAGTTGAAGCCATTTTAAAAGAACAGGACTTTGTAGACAAAACAACGGTTATTCAATATGACAATAGTATGCTTGTAGCAGTGCAAATTAAACCATGGGATAAGTGGAAAAAGGCTAAATTAGAGAAAAAGTTGCAAAAGAAATTTGATAAAAAATATCCAAACAAAGATGTTTTTGTCTCAACCGATTATAAAATTTTTTATGAAGCCAATAAAATAAAAAAGGATCAAGTTGAAGATAATAAACTGAAAGATAAAATTAAGAAATTGAAAAAGCTAGCAAAGGAGGAAACATAGTGGAAAAAGATCAATACAAGCAATTAGAACAAAATGTCACGCCAAAACCGCCCTATTTGAAGAATGTTTCTAAGGCGTTTCTAGTAGGTGGCCTTATTTGTACAATTGGGCAGGCAGTGTCACTTTTTTATATGATTTTCTTTGATTTTACCGAAGCGACAGTCGGAAATCCAACAGTTGCAACAATGATATTTTTCGCCATGATTTTAACTGGTTTTGGCTTATATAAAAAAATTGGTCAATTTGCTGGAGCTGGATCAGCTGTTCCTGTTACAGGGTTTGGTAATGCTGTTATTTCTGCTGCCATTGAGCATAGATCTGAAGGATTAGTACTCGGTGTTGGAGGAAATTTATTTAAATTAGCTGGATCAGTTGTATTATTTGGTGTTGTCTCCGCCTTTTTTATTGCACTTATTAAATTCATTCTTGTGACGATAGGAGTGGTTTCATGGTAATTGTCTTTCAATCGAAGCCGTCCTTAATAGCAGGTGGTGTGGTTGCAGGTCCATTAGAGAAACGTAGTATATTTAGTCAACATTTTGATGCGACCTACGATGATGAACGTTGGCAAATGAAAACAAATGAACAGGGTCATCGAAAAATGGTTGAAGAGGCCTGTGAATTTGCCATGAAAAAAGCGGGCGTAAAAAATACGGACATTGATTACTTTATGGGCGGCGATTTGATTAATCAAATGACACCAACCAATTTTGCGGCCAGAGACTTAGACATTCCTTTTATCGGATTATTCTCAGCATGTGCCACCTCTATATCTTCCGTAATTGTTGCGAGCCTGTTAACAGAAGTAGGTGCCTCCAATTTATCGCTAGCTGGTGCATCTAGTCAACACAATGCGGTTGAACGACAATTCCGCTATCCAATCAATTATGGCTCACAAAAGCCCCAAACTGCTCAATGGACGGTAACGGCTGCTGGTTATGCTCTTGTTGGTAAACATCATGAGGAATACCCTTCTATTGAAGCAGCAACTATTGGAAAATCGGTTGATTATGGTATGGATGACCCTTTTCACATGGGTGCAGCGATGGCACCTGCCGCTTTTCAAACAATTCAATCACATTTAGAGCAGCGAAATCAAAAAATTTACCATTATGATTTAATTTTAACAGGTGATTTAGGTCAACTTGGCATAAAACTTCTAAAAGGAATGTTTGTTGAGAGTGGCATAAAGAGCGAAGAGTTAAAACCTTTACGTGATGCAGGTGCTGAGTTTTATGGACAAGATGAAACGTTCCAATCCGGTGCAAGTGGTGCAGGCTGTTCGGCAGCTGTTTTTTTTAGTTACGTGATCCAACAGATGCGAGCAGGTACCTATAAACGAGTACTTCTTGTGGCGACAGGAGCATTACTGTCTCCGCTTTCATTTCAACAGGGCGAGACAATTCCATGTACGGCACATGCGATTGAAATTACAATGAAATGAGGCAAAAGCGATGGTTATGACATTTGTGTTTGCATTTTTTGTAGGAGGCATTTTTTGCGCCATAGGTCAATTATTAATGGATGTTGGTAAATTAACACCTGGACATACATTGAGTACTCTAGTCGTAGCTGGTTCAATTCTTGCCGGAATGGGTTTGTATGAACCACTCATTAATTTTGCTGGTGCCGGTGCAACTGTCCCTATTACATCTTTTGGAAATTCTTTGACGCAAGGTGCAATTGTTGAAGCGGAAAAACATGGACTAGTAGGTGTGTTAACTGGGATGTTCGAGGTAACAAGCTCAGGAATCAGTGCTGCCGTTGTTTTTGGCTTCATCGGAGCATTAATATTTAAACCTAAAGGAAATGTTGATTAGACGAATACCCCACCCATTTTTACAACGCTAACATATTATAGGTTGTAGAAGGGAGGGGTATTTTTATGGGATATCAAGGCTGGGGTGCGCATCCGTATGGAGGGCATGCTGATGGTTGTTACGGAGGAGATTATGGAGGTTACTATGGTGGTTCCCATGGAGGCTACTATGGTGGTCACCATGACGGAGGCCATGGAGGTTACTATGGCTACGGACATGGGCATAGTTCAACTTTTATCTTAATTGTTGTCCTTTTCATTCTTCTGATCATTGTTGGCGCTGCCTGCATATAATTTGATTAATGTGACAGTAGATAGAGGCTTTAGCTTTTCTTCAGAGTGCTCCATTTTCTGAATAAAGTTTAAAGCCTTCACTAGTTGTCATAGGATTAGTAGATGAAATGAAAGTGGGGGAAATTTAATTTTAACTGATAGGAGGGGGAACATGAATCGCTCGTTGTTTAATTCAATTGAACAAAAAACTGGGGTATCAATGGATGAAATCTTCGCATTAGCAAATGCAATTCAACATGCTGATTTTAAAAATGAAAAACAAGTAAGAAAAATCGTACGGCGCGTAAGTAAGATGTCCAATAGACAAATTACACAAGAGCTTGAAGATAAATTAGTACAATCTATTATTCAAGATGGAGCTTCACTAGATTTAGATAAAATTACTAAAATGATGAAATAACATGATATATCTACTATGCAAAGCAATATATCTAAAAGGTTGGTTAAATGGATTTTCATTTATAAATCAACCTTTAAAGCATTGTAGAGAAATAAAAAGGGTGTTACGATATGCATCAGCATTTTCGTAACACCCTTTTTGATCAATTATGCCTCGGCATAATTGCGTCCGGAATCGGCTTTGTGCTTAGGCCTGCAGATGTTTTTTGTGCGAAAGCGCAGTGCTAACGTAGCGGCAGCAACAGGGTTTTGTCTGTGCGAAAGCGAAGCGTCAGCAACAACAGGATGCAGGTCAATTAGCCGTTATCGCATGGATGCGATGATTTTAGGCTAACATCCTTTAAGAACTCCTTTCCGATTCCGTGACATCCGCCGGAGGCTTTGAGCCAACAGGTGTTTTTTGCGCGAAAGCGTAGTGCTAACGTAGCGGCAGCAGCACGATGTTGGTCACTCAGTCGTTGCCACAGGACGTGGCGTTCTTAGACGGAGTTCCTCTATTTCAGCGGGTGTTTGGACACCCACTGAAATAAGTTAGATTATTTTTTCCATAGCACGATGTGGGATACCAGCATCCATAAATTCAGGAGATGTTACCGTATAGCCAAGCTTTTCATAAAACGGAATAGCATAGCTTTGTGCATGGAGTTTTAGTTTTTTCTTATTAATTGAAATGGCGTGCTTCTCCATTTCCTTCATAATTAAAGCACCTAGTTTTTTGCCACGTTGATCTTGTAAAATACAAACACGTTCAATTTTTGCAGCATCGTCCTCGATACTTCGTAAACGTGCAGCACCTACAGGGTCATTGTCTTCGTACATAATAAAATGCGTTGCAGATGCATCCTCAGCATCACATTCTAGATGAAGCGGCACACCTTGCTCTTCAACAAAAACTTGTTTGCGGACTGCAAACGCATCCTCATGCTCTTTTGCTGTTTCAACAATCTTAACGTTAAACAAGAATTACTCAGCTCCTGACAAACGGAAAGTTTCATATGTTGTCCACGAGCCATCTTCCAATTGGTATAAAAGATGAATGCGATCAATTGTATCTTTTTCGTCAACACCTGTCATACGTAATTGCCCAAAGATGTCATCGTGCTCGGAATCTGTCATTTTTTGAGCAATTGTAATATGTGGTACAAATACGTGTTTTGACTCACCAAAAGGTACTTTTTCTTCTAAAGCTTGGCGGAATGCTGTTAATTGTTCAGTTGGTTCAATGCGGAAATAAATCGCATTTGTTGTTGGGAAAAATGAACTTATGCGTGATGCATGAATGTTTAAAGGTGCATATTTGGCAGTAAGTCCATCTAATTGTTTTACGACAGATTGAATATCTTCATCCGTTGCATCGAAGCTGTCCTTTAATGTTATATGCGGAGTAATTTTCGCATAATGAGAATCGTAACGTTTGCGATAAGTATTCGCTAAATCTTGCAATTTTTTTGATGGAAATGCCACAATACCGTACTTCATAGGCCATTACCTCCCGAAAATAAACAATTTTTTATTTAAGTATAACAGAAATTTCCGATTTCGTAATTTGAATCGTCCATATTAATTGAAATTTTCAATTAATGCGCGACGTAAATCGGGTTTCCAATATTTCCATGTATGATTGCCATCGAATTCTTCATAAAATGTAGAAAATCCTTTGTTTAACATGAGATTATGCAGTTGACGATTTGGCGTTAAAAAATCTTTAATGGTTTTATCCATCGTGACAACTTTATCTTCCTCTTTGCCGACAATATGGTAAATGGAAATTGCGCCTGGATCTTTAAAATTCTCTACAGCTTGCAGAACATCTTCATCAACATGCGGTGATTGTAAAATGACCTTGCCAAAAATACTTGGGTATTTTAATGCGGCCATTAAGGAAGCGGTTGCAGCCATTGAGTCACCAATAACCCCACGACTCATTCCCATTTGGTAGGTTGCGTATTCAGCGTCTAAATATGGCACAAGCTCATGGGCTAAAAAACGAAGGTATGCTTCATGTTGCTCTCCACTTGGAATATATTTATGACGTCGATCCTTTATGTCCTTATAAGGAACGAATGCAATGATTAAATTTTCGATTTCATAGTCATCGATAAGTTCATCAGCAAGTTTTGTAATACCTCCAAGCTGGAAATAATCTTTGCCGTCTGATGCAATTAAAATATTATATTTATAAAGTGGAGAATAATTTGCAGGAACATAAATATAGAGCTGTAATTCCTCCTGCAATGCTTCACTATAGAACTTTAAATCCTGTACAGTTCCCTTATCCAATGATGACACTCCTTCTCATGTTTGTAACAAAATTGTACCATATAGCCAAAGTAAAGGTATAATAGGTTGGGCTAGCACTATTCTAGTAATAAAATCGAAGTGAGGGATAGTTATGCATGATAAAAGTACTCGTATACACTCTGAGGAAGTAGCGAAGGCAGCACAAGCTGCACTTATTCGTCGCGGTGTATCGCTAGAGGATATTGCTAAAATCGTTTATGAAATGCAAAAATCCTATAATGAAGGTTTAACATTAGACCACTGTGTTCATTCTGTCGAGCGTGTATTACGTAAGCGTGAAGTTCAACATGCTTTATTAGTAGGGATTGAATTAGATGAACTTGCTGAGAAAAAGTTATTATCGGCACCATTACAGCAAATAGTAGAATCCGATGAGGGTTTATTTGGTGTGGATGAAACGATCGCACTTGGGGCTGTTTTTACATATGGTAGCATAGCAGTAACAACTTTCGGACACTTAGACAAGCAAAAAATCGGTATTATTAAGAAGTTAGATACAGAACCTGGTCATCATGTAAATACGTTTTTAGATGATTTAGTTGGCAGTATCGCAGCTTCTGCCGCGTCACGTATTGCCCATCGTATGCGTGACTTGGAAGAAGAGGGCGGTACATTTGCAGATATTGAGCCAGAAGAGCTAGGACCAAAACCAAAATCACATAATGAGATTTAACATCTTTCAGCACCCGCTGAAAGATGTTAAATCCTCCGGCGGATGTCAGAGTATTACTATAGATAACAGAGCCTTCTTTAAGTATGTGAGGGCTCTGTTTTTTAGTGTTGAAAAATAAATTTGTATTTTCTTGATGTTATCAGCGATTATCGGCATTTTGGAGCGTCGAGCCGCATTCTCCGCTAATGTTGCCGCTCCGCTTTCGCACAGATAAAACAATGTTGTTGCCGCTTCGTTGTCACTATAAATTAAAGTGACATGCTGTGTAAAAGTAGTTGATTTCCGTTCCGACTGATCCCCGAGGAGTCGCTCAGTTGGAACGGAAATCAACCTCTCGTTTTGCCGAAAAGCTAAACGAGGCTGGGACAAAAGTGTTTCAGCCAACAAAAATACCGAACTATCCAATGAAACGCTCATGAAGTGTTTCGAAATAGTTCGGTTTTTCTATTTATCGTGTGTTGTTAATTTAGAGATTATTCGGCTTTATGAAGGAACCATTTAGTTATGTCCCAGCCTCGCTTTTTAGTATGCTTAGCCAATTGTTTTGTATACTCACACACTTAATTTTAATAATTAATCGTTATAGGCTTTTAAATATTCTTTTACTTTTGCATTGTCTGCCTCAAGCTTTAATCCAGTATTAATTAGTGGTGAAACAGTGGATACAGCAGGTTTTTTATTGCCTTGATAGTAGCTAATAAATTCACCTTGATTAATAGAGTAAAGAATTGCTTTACGTAGGTCTACTGAATCTGATACAGCGCGACCAGATGTATTCATTTGTAGATAGGATACTGCATTACTATCAGCAGTGTGTAACGTTAGTTTAGTATCAGATTTTACAATGTCTAGCTTTGTTTCTGGTACTGACTGGAGAACATGGATTTCACCATTACGTAATGCGGATACAGCACTATCGTTATCAGCGATAAAACGAACATTAATTTTTGCGATCTTCGGTTCATATTCACTACCTACACGGTAAGCCGGATTTTTCACAAATTGTGCTTCATAATCATTTTTCTTCACAAGAATGTAAGGGCCACTTGCATAAAGATGGTTGTTGTATGTTGCTGTGCCTTCTGTCACTGTAGCTTGATCACCATAGGCGATATCCTTATCTGGATCATAGCTTGCTACATCATATGTGTTAATGCTTGTTACTTGTTTTTCAGATACGATACCACCAGATTGGTGTGCTAAATAATTTAACACTTGTGGGAATGGCGTTGGTGTTGTAATTTTAACAACTTGGTATGCTCCAGCCGCATTATTAACAGTCCCTTTATCTTTTGCTAATTGCGTTACGGAAGCAGGGAGGTGTTGGGATAATGCATCTAACACAGACTGATCAGAGCCCGCAACCTTTTTCTTTTGTAATTCAGCTAAGTCAGAAACGATTTCGACTGTTTCAATATTTTCGTGAAGACTATATGTGCGATGGTCTGGAACTGATTTTGGATTTTTTGCACGATTTAATGAGAATACAACGTCTTCTGCTGAAACTAATTCACCTGTATCAACAGCGGCACCGTCTTTTACAGCAGCGAAGTTAATATCATCACGTAAAATGAAATAATATTCTTGGTTACCTTCAGAAATAGCATGATTATAAGATAATGATCCATCAGAAACGACATCATCTGTATCTGTTAAGTTTACAAGTCGTACATACATATTTGTATTTAATGTATTAATAGAACCATCATTTCCTTTAATAGGATCTAGCGATGTTAACGAACTAATTGTTTGATGTAAAATCAACGGTTCAGTTGCATTTTTAGATGAGTCATTGAATTCAATACTTTCCCACACTTGCGCACGGGATTTTGGTAGATGCACTGTTTTCGGGTTTACTAATTCAGAGTAAATTCCTTGATATTTATTTGAAATATATAGCGGTGCGATATAAGCTTGATCGAATACTAAGAGCTGTTCTAAATCTTTATATTTTGCAGCAGCTTCATCACCTGTTAATGTACTTGCTTCTTCGATGAGAGCATCTAATTTTGAATCAGATACAATACTATAGTCACCGCCCGTTTTAAATAAACCACGAACAGCATAATCAGGGTTTCCTGTTACTGTTGTCCAGCTCGAAAGCGCTAAATCATAATTGCCAGCATCTTTTTGTGCTGAAAATGAACCATAATCAGGTTGAATATTTAGTTTAACATCAAAGCCATTTTTAACTAGTTGATCACGAACAATATTCATGTCTTCCTCAGAAGCGGCCATGCCTAATACTTCAATTGTTTTTTTACCTTTACCTTTTGAATCTTTACTACCTTCTACTTCAGTTTTTGTTTGTACACAGCCTGCTAATGCTAATACTGCTATGAATAAGAATACAAGTAATCTTTTCATTTAAAAACCTCCATTATTAATTTGATTTTGGATCTAAAGCATCTCGTAACCCATCACCTAAGAAGTTAAAGGAAAGAACGAGAAGCATAATACAAAGACCTGGGAAAATAGCGACATAGGAATGCGTTTCCAGGTACGTACTACCAACTTTTAGAATATTGCCCCATTCAGGAATGTGTGGCTCAATGCCGAGCCCTAAAAAACTTAAACTACTTGTTGAAATCACAGCACCACCAATAGTTAATGTTGCTTTGACAATCATCGGTGCTAACGAGTTAGGAACAATATGCTTAAAAATAATTGCAGCATCAGATGCTCCTAATGCTCTGGCTGATTCCACAAATTCGAAATTAGAGAGCTGCATGACATTTGCGCGCATGGTACGAGCATACGTTGGAATTGCACCAACACTTAGTGCGATAATTAAATTAATCGTATTGGCACCAAACGCCGCGATAATAGCAATTGCTAGTAAAATTCCAGGAATGGCATATAAAATATCAAGACTTCGCATGATTATGTTGTCTGTCGCTTTCCCGTAATAACCTGAAAATGCTCCAAGCGTACCGCCGATTAATGCGGGTATAATCGTTGAGAAAAGTCCGACAATAAGCGATATTTGTGCACCGAAAACAATGCGAGAAAATAAATCGCGTCCGTAATTATCGGTACCTAGTGGATATTCTAACGAAGGTGTTTGTAACAATGCTCCATAGTTATTTTCAATAGCGAAGTCATAGTCAAATGTCCAAGAACTTGTTACGGACAAAGAAAACATAAATACTATGAAAAATAACCCGAAGACGGCCATCGTATTGCGTAAAATCTTTTCCCAAATTCTTTGCCATTTTTCAATTGTAGATGGATTCGCCTTTCGAGCTTTTTGAATAAGGCTATACCCTAGCAATGTTGCAAATAGATTGCCAGTCAAAGAGGCAATAAGCAGCAAAATGCCAGGTAACAGCATCCATTTCGGTGCAGCCTCGGAAGTCACAAATTTTGTACATAGAATTAACATCACGATATAAAAGATTGCAAGGAATAAGAAAAGACCCATTGCTAGTAAAAACGTATCTGTGACATACGGTTTAAATAAGTTCAGTGCTGAAATACCGATAATAAAAAACTGAGTGATGAATGCATAAGCAGCAAAAGTATATTCAGCTGTCTTACTTCTTGACATAAGCAAAAAAGCAAAAGATGTAGAAAAAATATTGCCTGAAACTATTGTCAATAACAGTGGATAACCAAGTAATCGAGTGCTTTTTTGTATGTCACTATGACTTGCTAAATCCTGTTTAATTCGTAAAGTCAGGAAACCAACATAAGCTGTGGTAATTGCATAAATGACGAAAAAGATTAAGACGATTGGTCGCCAGCTTTGAGTAGAAAAATTATAGCTATAAGCTAGAAACAATAAAGAAAACAGTAAGGAAAAGACAAATGTAAAATGTGAATTGACATATTCCTGTGTAATCTTCAAAAGTAGTTTGACATGTAAGCTGTTTTTCAATGGTGATCCCCCTTTAAGACTTCTTCATTTTTGAGCGAATGCGTGGATCGAAAAAGGCATACAAAATATCGATGAATAAATTAACGATCGAAATTGTAATAGCAATATAGACGACCCCACCGAGGATAGCTGGGATGTCCGGAATAAACTGCTTGTCAACAATATAGCTACCAATACCACTAATATTGAAAACTTTTTCTGTAACAGATGCCCCACCTAACATTCCACCAAAAAGAAGTCCAATCACTGTAATAATAGGAATCATGGCATTGCGAATAGCATGCTTTGAAATCACTTTAAATTCATTCAGGCCTTTAGCTCTCGCTGTAATAATGTAATCTTCATGTATCACCTCAAGCATACTGGATCTTGTCATACGGGCAATGGAAGCTGTAATGGATGTTCCTAAGACAATGACTGGCATTATTAAAGATAGCCAGTTTTGAGGATTATAAGTAGCTGGGAACCATTGTAGCTTTAATGCAAACGTTAAAATAAATATCAATCCTTGCCAAAAACTTGGGATGGATAATCCAATCAATGCGATAAACATAAATGTATAGTCCAAATATGAATTCGGACGAACAGCAGATATAATGCCGACCGGAATAGCAATAGCGATAGCCATTAAAAGTGATAGGATAGCTATTTCAAGTGTGATAGGAAATTTGTTTACAATGCTATGTGTAATGTTTTCTTTCCCTGCAAAGGAAGTACCTAAATCAAATGTGAATAGGCCAGATAATGCATTCCATAACTGAGATAAATATGGCTGATCCAAGCCATGAATATGATTAAAGTTAGTTATTTGCTCAGGCGTTGCCGTAACACCAAGTAAGTTTCTCGCTGGATCGAATGGCGACAAATACAAAATTGTAAACACCAATGTCGCGACACCTACAATTACAATGAAACTTTGTAGTATTCGTTCAATGACAAATTGCAGAAAGGGATTCGCAAACAATATTAGGGCTACATAAAATAAAACAGCCGGTAAAAAAGTAAGGGCTACAAAACTTTTATTTTTAAGCTGCTGACTAAAAAATTGTAAATAGGATGGATCTTCTAAACCATCCTTCAATAAATCTTGCTTTACTAACTGTTGAAGTTTTGTTTCTGCTAATTTCGAAGAAGTATCCTGTAATTGTTTTTCAGACACACATTCATGAAAGAATTTAGCTTTGGCTAATTCTTGCTCGGCAAATTTAACTTGCCATTGTGTGAACAAACCCTTTTCTTTGTAGTACAGACTTCGTTGCTCAAAAGCTTGGCGGTATAGGTACGAATGTTTTCTTTTCCGATAAGATAAGTATGTAAAAGGGTGTACTAAAATACTTAATAGAAATAGTAGCGCGTTGTAAGACTTATGGTGCATGAGCTTTTGATAAACTGAAAAAAAGAATACATGTTCCTTAGTTGAAGAACGAACTTTTGAAATAACCATGCATTTCCTCCAGACGTAAGTAAAATAATAGATTCTAAAACACATCAGCAAACCTTAGTAGCCAACTCATTTTTAGTAAGGTCCTATTGAATAGATTGCAAGAAGAAACATTTAGCAGTTTATATTGTATAATTCCTATCAGTATTGTAAAGTATGGATTATACTTAAAATTAAGTCAATCACAAAATTTACAAAAGGATGGATTGAATGAGTGAAAAGCTTCTAGAAATCAGCGATCTTCGTGTATCTTTTATTACGGGAGAGAAAGAGTTTGAGGCCGTTAAAGGCGTTAATTTTCATGTGAATAAAGGTGAAACACTCGGAATTGTAGGAGAGTCGGGTAGTGGAAAAAGTGTAACAGCTCGTTCAATTATGCGACTATTACCATCACCACCTTCATATCTAAAGTCAGGAAATATTTTGTTTAAAGGACAAGAGATTACTTCATTGAGCGAAAAACAAATGGAGGCAATCCGTGGACAAGATATTAGTATGATTTTTCAAGATCCAATGACATCCACAAATCCAACTATTCGTATTGGTGAACAAGTGGCTGAAAGTTTAATAAAGCATCAGTCGATGTCCAAAGCTGAGGCGTATAAGCAAACAATAGAGTTATTAAAGCTTGTAGGCATTCGAAATGCAGAAGAACGATATAGACAATATCCGCATGAGTTTTCAGGAGGAATGCGTCAACGTGTTATGATTGCCATGGCACTTGCTTGTCGTCCATCTTTACTAATTGCAGATGAACCGACTACAGCCCTTGATGTAACTATTCAAGCGCAAATCTTAAAATTAATGCGAGATATGCAAAAAAAGATGGGCACCTCAATCATATTAATTACACATGATTTAGGTGTTGTTGCTGGTATGTGCGATCGAATTATTGTTATGAAGGAAGGAGAGATTGTTGAGCAAGGTACAACAGAGGAAATCTTTGAAAATGCTCAACATCCTTATACTAAAAAACTATTGAATGCTTTACCGAAACTCCATGAGAAAAAGCAGCCTAAACCAATTACGAATGTACAGCTTGGAATAGATAAAAATATACCTTTAATTGAAGTGACACATCTTTCAAAGGAATTCGCATTAGGGCATGGTCAAACAGTAAAGGCCATCAATGATTTGTCGTTCCATATATACCCAGGGGAAACATTAGGTTTAGTAGGTGAATCAGGTTCAGGAAAATCAACGACAGGTCGAACTATTTTGCAGCTTCATCAGCCTACGAATGGAGAAGTCTTGTATCAAGGTGTTCCAATTACAAGACTAACGAAAAAGCAGCTTAAAGCAATGCGTCGTCATATGCAAATTATTTTCCAAGATCCATACTCCTCATTGAATCCTCGAAGAAAAATAGTAGATATTATTGGAGAAGCTATAGATATTCATAAACTCGTTAAAACGAATGGAGAACGTCAACAGCGTGTGGAGGAATTACTTGAACTTGTAGGCTTAAACAAAGAACATGCAATGCGTTATCCACATGAATTTTCAGGTGGACAGCGACAACGTATTGGCATCGCAAGAGCTTTAGCAGTGGAGCCAAATTTTATTGTTTGTGATGAACCACTTTCAGCACTTGACGTTTCTATTCAAAAGCAGATTGTAGACTTGTTAAAGGATTTACAGCAGCGCCTTGGATTGACATACTTATTTATTGCACATGATTTGTCTATGGTTAAACATATTAGCGATCGCGTAGCTGTCATGTATGGTGGGAAGATTGTAGAGCTTGCAGAAAGTGAGGAGCTGTACTCTAATCCACAGCACCCATATACACAAGCTTTATTACACTCAATACCAATTCCAGATCCAGCGATAGAAAAGCAAAAATATATGGATGCCGAAAATAAGGACATACAAACACACTATGAGATAGAAAATAGTCAGTTTGTTGAAGTATCCCCAAATCATTGGGTTGCCAAACTGTTACGATAAATTTAGATAAAACTATACAAATCTGTATAGAAGTATAGATTTATAACAACAAATACGAAAGTCGGAAGATATAAGTTGTGTCACAGTAGAGATGTCTACATTTTTTAAGAAATGTATATGTTTTTCGTATCGGTTGCCATTGCAACTACATAGCTTGAATGTAGAAGCCTGATATTTTACAATAGAAACATCGTGAAACTTTTTAGGGCTTTGATGAATTATGGATTCTTTTAGAAGCTTCCTTAAAGTGTAATGAAGATGAATAGTTGTGAGGGACCTACTACATGAAAATGCAAGATATAAAAACGTTAATTACGAGTGGTACAATCATTCTTGCTGTTGCATTGTATATGATTTTTGGCAGATCACCAGCCCAAGAAAAGGATACAACATCTACTGACCAGCATGGTACTATTTCTATTGAACAGGTTGAACAAAAAACAGGAAATAAACGCTTTGATGTAGATTATATTAAAACATATGATGGTTTATCACTATAAAACTGAACATTAAAATTTTGTACACATTAAAATCGTAAAGTGTTGATATAACTATGGTTTCATGTGAGTCTCCAAAATATACGTGTACATATTATAATTTAGTTAAATATAGATTTTAGCCATATCTTGATTAATTATATTTGTACGAAAGTGTACATATTAACTGATGTAGAATAATAATGTACCAAGTGTGATATGTAAATATTGCTTAATTATATAGTTATTATGATCTTCGGTTATTGCAACTGAAGATTTTTTAATGAGTAGGGTAATACTCTAATCACTATTGAAAAATTCTTCAGCTGAAAACAAATTAAATTTATTTTGATATTAGTGGACTATAATAGATTTAAATAAAGTATTAATAAATGTTAGAAAAGAGGTATAAAAATGAGTGACAAAGATATTAAGACGTTAATCACTAGCGGAACAATTATTTTGGCTGTTGTGTTGTATTTAATTTTTAGATAAATTTTCTGGTCTTCAGTTTATAATTTAACTGGGGATTTTTGATTTTATGAATAGGTAGGATCAGAAATTATATTATTAATAGGGAAGACAATGTTGAAACTTATAAAGTAGCTGGAAGAAATTCGTGGCAAACTAAAATGTTTGAAGTACTAAAGGTATTAGATTGGTTTATTACGGAGGCATTGTCTAACTTGGAATCATATTATTTAAATTCCTAGAAAAGGGTGTATAGGAAAATAAATAATATATTTTATCTTTAAGAAAGTAGGATACTGATTTGAAAAAATTCTTTTTAGCTTTGTTCTTTTCTACATTGCTTTTAAGTGCATGTACGGAAGAAACTAACACAGATATTATCAAAACTGAAGATATACAAGGAATTGTAGCTTCAACGAAGGAAACTGCTGAAAAGCACGATGTGAGTAAATTTGAAGAATACGAACTACAAGATATAATTGACGGCGACACAATAAGAATAAAATATAAGGGTAGCTCAGAAAAAGTACGTTTTCTTCTTGTGGATACCCCTGAGACTAATCACGAAACGTTAGGAGAGCAACCTTATGGGCCAGAAGCTAAAGAATTTGCAAAGCAGCTACTAGCTGGTCAAGATAAGGTTTATTTAGAATTTGACGTTTCATATCGTGATAAATATAAAAGGTTACTAGCATATGTTTATACTAAAGATGGTATTAGTGTTCAAGAGCAACTATTGAAAAATGGATTAGCTCGCGTGGCATATATTTATAATCCAAATACGAAGCATGTAGATTGGTTTAAATCTATTCAAAAAACTGCGCAAAAAGCTGCTATTGGCATTTGGTCAGTTGAAGACTATGTAACGAATCGTGGATACGATAAAGATGTATATTATGCTGCAATAAAAGAAGGAAAGCAGTCTAACATAAATGAGGATAAATCGAATACCAATAACAACAAGGGCAGTTGCGAAATCAAAGGAAATATTAACTCCAAAGGTAACAAAATTTTTCATATGCCAGGGCAACGTGACTATGAGAATACAGTAGCAGAGGAGATGTTCTGTACTAAAGAAGAAGCAGAAGCTGCTGGGTTTATTCCAGCGAAGCAATAAATTAGTTTAATTATTTATAGTTATTTTTCAAAAATTAATTATAGAAAGTTTGCCACAAAAAAGTGGTTGTATAATTGTATATTTAAAAATAAGGAAGAGGCTGGGACATAACTAAATGGTTCCTTCATAAAGCCGAATAATCTCTAAATTAACAACACACGATAAATAGAAAAACCGAACTATTTCGAAACACTTCATGAGCGTTTCATTGGATAGTTCGGTATTTTTGTTGGCTGAAACACTTTTGTCCCAGCCTCTTCTATTTTTACTTAGATTTATATTACCTATATTTCCCTTTACTGAAAGGAAGTCACAGGATTTTCACAGAAGATATGGCTATACTTCTCCATAGAGCAATCAAACTGATATTGAAACTGGTACAAAGACAAATATTGAAAAGATGTCGTTCAGAAAAATACAGCTAATAATATATATTACATAGCTCTAGATGCTTGTTATTAAGCAGATGGTAGTACCAAATTTGAGAAAATGAAAATCGCAAATATATTAGAAGCGTTTAATTAATTCAACTTCACTTAAGTAGAAAATCCATGGGGTATTAACTCGTGGATTTTTTTCCAAAAACATTGATCTTATGAAGGCTCAATATTATTTTTTTACTCAAGTGTATGAAAATGAGTGAAGTTTCTTCTATCTTATAATATAAATGCTCGCAGCATACTTTCAATCAATCTTTATTTGAAAGTTTTGTATAGTTAAAAGTCAAATAAGTTATTTATATTTTGAACTTTTTGCTGCTGTTCATTATAATTCGGAAGAGAACTAATGTTCTTGTTGTTTTAGGAGGATTGATTATGGGTGGTGTAAAATGGTTGTATATTTCTAAAGATAATAAAATTTATAAGATTCCTAATCCTAAAGATGGGAGGTTTAAAGAAATAAAGGAGCTTTCAGAGCAGGATGTTTTAAAGGTTATGCTGTACTACAGAACAAAAAATAGAAAGCCAGACAAACTAGTAATGGTTGAATTTGACCGAATTACTCTTGACTCACAAGGGGTGTATGAGGTGACTGATGAAAGGAAAAAAAGGATGCTACAAAATGCCTTTCAGTTTATATATAATACTCCTCAACAATTGGCAGATAACAAATCACCATTCGAGTTGCCTCTAGCACCTAGCGTTCCATCCAATATTGAAAAAAAGGCTTTATATGAATATTTAAATCAGAATTTCCCTAACTTAGGAAACGATGCTCCGACAATCGTAGAAAATGCAATAAGCTCACTAACAAAAATACATCAAAAAAAAGTTGACTTAATTAAAGAAGCTAATAAATTAAGAAAAAGTAATTTAAAATTGTACTTTGAATCAAAAAAGGTTTAATGAAATTACGGATATTTAGAAGTGGTTGATTTGGATTACAAAATATTTTGGAAGAGATATTCGGGAAACCTTTAAAGGAAATTATGTATGAAGCTTGTGTAGAAAAAGAGTTGGAGAAGTGAAATGTGCTGAATTTTACAGACGGTAACTTTTTCAAATGCCATTGCTCTCGATAATGAATTGAAGTATGTCATAACGAGAAGTTTAGTGATCTTAATATACTCTGACGTTTTTCAAGGAGTAATTCAAAAAGGATTAAAAAACCAAAATAACATAATATTTACAATTGTTCGGCCGTATAGTATCATTTTCATTCTTATTCGTTGCGAGAAAGGTGGATTGACTTTGTTAATTGAAAGTGTGATAGACCACATATCGAGCCTTAAAGGGTATTCATCTATAAAAAAGTCGAGAAAGGATACTCACCAGATAAAAAATACATAGTTACCGTCGGCCAAAATCAATACTTTATACGATTGTCTGACATACAATATCACGAAAAACGAACCATCGAATTTTCATTGCTTCAAGCATTAGAAAAACAAGGTGTACAAACACATAAAGCCATAGAATGTACTTTATTGATTGAGGATAATTTCTGTCATTGTATTAAGCTATATTGAAGGATACCCTGCTGATGAATTCATTTCGAATCTTTCTGATGTGGAGCAATTTAATATAGGTCTTGCTGCTGGGAAAGAATTAAGGAAAATTCATCAACTACATGTCCATGCCCCACAAACGATACACTGGGAAGAAGCTCAAAGAAAGAAATTCAGTTTTTTATTTAAATGAATATAAAAAAGGTAGCTATCAACTGCCGAAAGAGCATAAAATACTAAACTTTATTGAAAACAATTTCCACATTCTTAAAGATCGACCTATAGCCTTACTCCATGATGATTTTCATCTGGGCCATATCATCGTTCTAAGTAACACATACAATGGCGTAATTGATTTTAATGGCTATGATTTTGGTGACCCCTATTATAATTTTTATAATCTTTCTTTATTTAGCAGAAGACATAGTATCCCATTCTGTATTGGACAAATAAATGGTTATTTTACAGAATCTCCAGACGATACATTTTGGCGAATATATGCCCTTTATGCAGCGATGAATATCATCTCTACGATTGTGTGGACGAAAAGATATGATGAACAATCTTTTGATGATGCATTGCAAAGAATCCATCTCATTTTAGCAGATCATTACTATTTTAATTTGAATCACCATTATGGTATAAGTCCATACCTATTAGGAGGAGAAAAAATGAACCCAGTAATTGGTATTGATGTAACTAAATATGAAACGAAGTACAAGCTTTTAAGAGAATGGAAAGTCGTTTGCTAAAATTTTCTAATTAAGCATAATGTGAAGAGTTAGACAAGTTTATAGGATTTTAGGAGAGATTAGGCCGAAAACGGGGAGTAAGCAAGTTGTTAGCCTTAGTTGAATATGGCTCTTTTAATTGATCAATCTTTTTTATAAAAATTTCATACTTAGTTAGAACGATTGACACCATTTTAGTCATCGAATACTTCTTGAAGTGGGAGACTGCAACTGAATAAATATAAATATCTATTGGATTACTGTTGACAATTTAATTGATAATGATTATCATTATCGTATAAAGAATATTCCTTGACTACAATACAATGTAGAGAGGATGAACTTTAGCTACTTTTCTCCAGAGATTTGCTAGTTCATGATTACGAACCTGAAACCCCCCTTATATTTCGGGAACGTGAAAATTTCAGACGACTCACCTATGATAGGTAAGTCGTTTTTTTATGTACTTGAGCACTCGAAATCTAACAAATTTTAATGAAATAGATTGGTTATCAACTGAAGATTTAAGATACTTAAAAGGAGTAGCTGGCTCAAAGGTTTTAGCTAATGTTTTGGATAAAAATAATAATTATGTACGGATAAGTTTATGGTGATACGATTCAGGCGACAATAAATGGCAAGAAACAAAAAATTCGCCTATTGATGGTAGATACACCAGAGATGAATTATAACAAAGGTGAAGCTCAACCTTATGCTAAAGAGGCGAAGGACTATACGATTAAATTGTTAGAACACGCCAAAAAGGTTGAAGTGGTTTACGATGTTGGACCAGAAACAGATAACTATGATCGCTTATTAGCCTATGTCTTTATTGATGATGTGATGTTACAAGAATCATTACTAAAAGAAGGACTTGCAGCAGTGCGCTTTATCCATAAACCGAACAATACGTTTGAGGATGAGTTTAGAGAAATCCAGCAAGATGCAGAAAAAGCAAAATTAAATATTTGGTCACATCAAAATTACTTCCAAACAGATGGTTTCCATCCGGAAGTATTAAAATAAAGGTTATCAATCAAGGGACTGTCCCAAAAGGCAATGAAAAATGCCTTTTGAGACAGTCCTTTCTTTATTCAAAATATATAATAGTAAAAAAAGTGAAGCTTATAAGAGTTTGTCAAAAAGCTGCACTTTATTTTTGTTCGTCACTGAAAGTTGGGGGTGGATGACATGCTGTTAAAACGTATGTCATGTGACTAAGTTATTGAAATCGCCCAGTCGGAACGGAAATCAATCTAAAGTTATCGTGATGAGCATTTTTTATAAAAATCGAAACGGTGCACTTTTTACATCCGTCTAGTTTAATGAGGTGGTGAATGTTGGATGGATTTTGATGAGGTAGCAAGAGAGTACATGAAGGATTTATTCAAAATTGCATATTCATATGTTAAAAATTTCTAATTATCTGAAGATATTGTACAGGATGTCCTAATAAAAGCTTTTGAGCGACAAGAACAGTTCCGTGGAGAATCGAATTACAGAACTTATTTAATTCGTATGACCATTAATCGCAGTTACGATATATTACGAAGTTGGTCTTACCGCAATTATCAATTAACAAATACTTTTACATCATTCTTTAATCATTCAAAGTCAACCGAAGATTTAGTTGAGGAAAGGAATAGTAACAAAGAGCTCTACGAACATGTATTTAATTTATCAGTAAAATATAGAGAAGTGATCTACTTATATTATTATTTGGATTATTCCGTTAAAGAAATAGGGATTTTACTAGATTTATCTGAAAATACGGTAAAGACTAGGCTTGTTCGGGGACGTGAAAAGTTAAAAAAGTTACTAAAAGAGGAGGAGGCGATATTCAATGAATAAAGAACAGATAAAAAAGAGTTTGGATCATTTTTTTGAAAAGAATAATCTTCCCTCCGAAAAGTCAATGGAAAGGATGTTAAATTATAAAAATCAGAAACCAAAAAAGACTCTTGCCTTACATCCTAAGAAATTATTCGGATTCATTACGACAATCGTAACAGTAAGTTGTATTATTTTTATATTAGGAGTAATTAAACCAACAGAAAGTACTGTAGATGTTACTAGTAACAAATATTCTAAAGTTCTAAAAGAATTTAATCTTGAAAAAGTCCAAATTGAACCTCTAAACAATACTTTTTTTAACGTACTTGTATATGAAATGCAATATTTCCAATCTGCATTTTGGACTAAAGAAGAGGCAATATGGCATAGTTTTGATTCGCTTATTGAGCGAACAGCAATGATGACTTTTGCTCAAAGTAAAGGTATTGAAGTTAATGATAAGGAAATTGAAGAACTTGCTAAACAAAAAAATACAGAATTTCTTCATGAATTTTCTCAAACAAAAGCAGTATCTGAATATGGTGATTTATTCAAGGCTTTAGGTATTTCAGAAAATGAATATTTTAAAGATGTTCTATATTTCAACGCGAAATATGAACTATTAGAAAGTAGACTTTTAAAAGAATTAAGTATAAGAAATAAAAATAGTGAAGAATATAATTAGCTTTACGGGAACGCTATTGATTTTTATATGGAAGTTGCTGCGGATGATATAACTAGCTTTAAAGAGGATTTTCATATAGATGAACAATTATCCGTAAAAAAACTCAAATCTTTAAAAGAACCAGTAGAAGTTTCCTTTGATTATAAAAATATATCAGCTCTAGCATTAGGCCAAAATTCGAACGGTGAATTGGAATTTATAAATCCTCGTGATACGTGGAATTATATTTTAGAAGTATATGCTGTAATACTATATAAAGTTGATGAAGGAAATGAAAAGTATATCCCATTTGCTCCAAAAACATATAATAAATACAAAGCATCTTTAAAAGAGTTTGCTGAAAATTCATCCAATGAATACCAAACAGAGGCTATACAATTACTAGAAATATTAAATATATTTAAGCATTCTTATAATGAAGATTATCAATTTGAGTAATTATTGATGTGTCAGTACAAATTTCTCGGAATGTTAAGGATAACTGGAAAAAGTAAAGTTAAATATTGGGTCACATATAAAACATACTTTCAAAGGGATGGCTTCCATCAGGGATATCATAAAAAAGAGGCTGGGACATAACTAAATGGTTCCTTCATAAAGCCGAATAATCTCTAAATTAACAAAACACGATAAATAGAAAAACCGAACTATTTCGAAACACTTCATGAGCGTTTCATTGGATAGTTCGGTATTTTTGTTGGCTGAAACACTTTTGTCCCAGCCTCTTCTGCTTTAATTAGTTATTTAGTGGATGCAGTCCTTGATTTTATATTACTTAGAGAACTTTTAGCTGGCACCACTAGTTTTTCGTCACAAATATAACGGCACCAACTTTTTAAGAGTAGTAGTTTGTTAAATTCCCCATTTTGTGTTGAAAACTGGCCGTCCTCCTATCCTTTTAGTTATAGCCCTTGAATTAAAGTATTTTCTCTACGGGTTATCATTAGCGAATAAATAGCTGAGATAAAGGCTAAAACTACCATAATACCAGCTACCCAGGTGTTGATAGTTACGGAATAGTGGTCTACAAGTAAACCACCAAAACCAGAACCTAAAGCTACTCCAAGATGTAAAAATGAAGTATTTAAACCTAATTGGATATCTGAGGAATCTGGAGCAGACTCGGCTAGATAATTTTGTACTGCTGGACTAAGAGCCCAAACCATAGCACCGTATAGTACGACAACAATCAATAAACTTATCATTGATCCGGTTGAGTAAGGTAATAGGAACAAGGAAACTGCAAAAAGTATAAGAAATGTGAGTATAGTTCTTGCTCCGCCAAATTTATCGGATGCCCAGCCACCAATCCAACCACCTGTTATTCCAGCTATACCAAAAACCAGTAAGACCATACTAATCATATTTGTTGATAAGTCCATTGTTGTTTTAAGAAAAAGCGTGAAATAAGTATAAACTATGAAATGACCAGTTAGCTCCAAAACTGATATGAGCTGGATTGATGCGATTTTTTTACTTTTTAATGTGGCTATTTGCTTAAGTAAAGGAACGGCAGGTTGTGGTGGAACCTTAGGTAAAAATTTGATGATTCCTACCATAGAAACAATACTTAAGACTGAAACTAATACAAATGTCATCCTCCAGCCAAAATTTTCACCGATAATAGTTCCCAGTGGTACACCTAACACTAATGATGCGCTTAAACCCATGAAAATTAATCCAATAGCTCTTCCTCTTAATTCTGTTGCAACAGTTTTGGCAGCCATTGTTACGGAAGTGACAACTACGATAGAGCAGCTAGCTGCAAGAATAATTCTGGCTATTAATAAGGTTGTGAAATTCGGACTAACTATAGATAAAATATTACCTCCTAGAAAAGTTAACATTGCTATGAGCAATAATTTACGTTTTTCTACTTTAGAAGTTAAAGCAATAAGTACTGGAGCCCCAAAGGCAAAAACCAATGAAAAAACTGAAACTAACTGACCGACTGCTCCTACAGAAACATGTAAATCTTCTGCAATCATGTTTATTATCCCAGCGATCACCAACTCCACTGTACCAGCAACGAATGTGGCAAGTGCTAAAACAAAAATCCCTATATTCATTAAAAATTCCTCCTAAAAAACTATTAAAAACTGAATCTAGAATCAAACATACTCCTTAGAGTGCACTATAAAGCAAGTATGTTATAATAAAAATATGGAAAAATTATTAACTATTCAGGATATATCCTTAATCACTGGTCTTAGTCCTTATACTCTACGCTACTATGAAAATATTGGTCTTTTATGTGAGATTGAAAGAGATGAAAATGGATATCGTAAATACTCAAAGGACGATATTTTATGTATAGATTTTCTCATTATGTTACGTAATACAGAAATGCCTGTAAGAGATATGAAAAAATTTGCAGACCTAAGACGTCAAGGTGATTCTACCGTTACTGAAAGACGAGAACTATTAGAAGCTCATCAAGAGAGTGTTCTTAACCAAATTAAGCAATTAGAAAATAGTTTAACTAAGATTAATGAAAAAGTTGACTACTATAAAAATTTGGAGGAAAGAGTTAAGTAATATAATCAGGCGTGTTGATTAGGAAAATATGGGTTTATTATTGAGCGATAAAAGGATTTTTTTGTTGATATTTTGCTTATGTGTGCCCATTTTTGCTGATTGTAGCGGAGGAAGCGACTCGACGCTCACCCGCAGGAAAGCGAGTAGCCCGTAGCGGAAATCAGCGTCTTTTAAACAATTAAGGTGGATAAAAACGGTTAATCAACACATCTGTAATATAATTAAATAAGTTTCTAGAGGCTGGGACAAAAGTATTTTAGCTAAAGTAAAACCCGAACAAATTTGCAAGACACTCATACGGTGTTTTGCCATTGTTCGGGTTTTCTAAATACAGTGCTTAATTTATTTGAAAGTAATTCGGCTTTCGCAAAGAGCTAATTAGTTATGTCCCAGCCTCTTTTTTTATGAGAAATGGGAAAAAATACATTTGCTTTAGAGTGCACTCTAATCGATATAATTTCATGCTGAAGAAAGATTGGAGGAGAAAAAATGAAATATCGATCTATTGGAGATTTAAGTGTTTCATCCTTAGGATTAGGGTGTATGGGAATGTCAGAATACTATGGAACTCAAAATGATGAGGAATCGATTGCTACATTGCATTACGCCTTAGAACTCGGTGTTAACTTTTTTGATACAGCTGATCAATATGGAGTGGGGAAAAACGAAGAATTAGTTGGTCAAGCATTAAAAAATGTCAGACAACAGATAAACATAGCTACCAAATTTGCTTTTGTAAGAGATGAGAGTGGGAAGGTAATTGAAGTTAACGGCAGCCCGGAATATGTAAAAAAGGCCTGTGAAGCAAGTCTAAGACGGTTAAATACTGACTACATCGATATATATTATCTACACCGTGTAGATCCCAGCGTTCCCATAGAAGAGACAGTTGGTGCTATGAAAGAATTAGTAGAAGAAGGTAAAGTACGACATATTGGGCTTTCAGAAGTATCTGTTCAAACGATAAAACGAGCACAAAAAGTACATCCTATTGCTGCATTACAAACAGAGTATTCAATTTGGACTAGAGATATTGAAGAGGAAATATTGCCCCTTTGCCGTAAACTAAATATCGCTGTTGTACCATATAGTCCTCTGGGGCGAGGGTTTTTATCTGGAAAAATTAAGTCGGTCGATAAATTCGTAGAAAACGATTTTAGAAGGAACGCACCTCGGTTTCAGGGAGGCAACTTTAATCAAAACCTTTCTTTGATTCGACAACTAGAAGAGATAGTAAACCAACTGAATATTAGTCCTGCACAACTCGCATTAACATGGTTAATGTCTAATGGGGAAGATATCATCCCTATACCAGGGACAAAAAGGAGATCCTACTTAAAAGAAAATATCGCTGCGATAGATTTTGTATTGCCAAATGATGTGAAGGATTTCATAAATAAAGCGATACCTGTAGGTTCAGCGGCTGGTGATAGATATCCTGTACATTCTATGAAACTATTAAATCAGTGAAAGAAGGGTATATAATTGGAAGTTTGGAAAAAGAATATGTATATTTTGAGCATTGCACAATTTTTAGTCATGACTGCATTTAGCTTGATTATACCTTTTATTCCAGTTTATCTTAAAAGTGATTTAGATGTTCACTCTCAAACTGATATTCAGCTTTGGACAGGGATGATTTTTGGCGCTACTTTTTTATCGGCTTTTCTTTTTCAGCCGATATGGGGAAAGATTGCAGATCGAACGAGTAGGAAAACTATTCTAGTCCGTTCAGCAATTGGAATGGCATTTGCCACATTCTTAATGACCTATAGCACAACAGCTTGGCACTTATTAGTTCTACGTTTTATCTTAGGGATTTTTGGTGGTTTTATCCCTGCCTCTTCTCCATTCATCACAATGAATACGCCTAAAGAAAAAATAGGTTATGCACTCGGTATAGCCCAATCGGGTGCTTACACCGGGAATATTTTTGGACCGTTAATAGGTGGAGTTTTGGGACAGTGGATAGGATTTTATAAAATCCTTTATGTGTCTAGCGCTATGTTACTGATTTCTGGGGTACTTATTTTATTCTTTTTAACAGAAATTAATAAACCTGAACCAAGTACATTGAAAATTCCGACGCCTAAGAGAGGACATATTAATTTTTTCTCTGAACTACGGGAAATTACGAAAGAACCTCTAATTGGAATTTTGTTTATGGTTGGATTTCTTATTCAGTTTTCAACGATGAGTACTTCGCCATTTTTGGCCACATATGTAGAAAGTATGTGGAACAATGATGTCTTTTTAACAACGATGGTAGGTTTAGCGGTTTCTATCTCGGGTTTCTCTATTACAATCTTTTCTCCCATTTTAGGAAGGAAAGCAGATCAAGTGGGTCCTGAAATTATTTTGTTAATTTCTTTGTTAGGGAATTTTATTTGTTATGTTTCCCAAGCGTTGGTTTCTTCTATATGGCTATTTCTGCTCGCTAGGTTCTTAATGGGAATATTTATAGGTGGTCTTCTTCCATCGGTAATAAGTTTAATACGAAAAAATGCACCTGAAAAAATGGAAAGTTTAACATTCGGTTATTATCATAGTGCTCTATTTTTAGGAAATCTAATTGGTCCTTTGCTTGGTGGATATTTAAGTGGAATAATCCACATAAAAGGGGTTATTTTTTTGGCTGGTCTCCTCTTTTTAGTAAATAGTTTAATTTTAAAATTTCATTTGTTTAGACAAGAATCCTATGTATCTTTACTTAAGAGGGTCATTTCCATCCGGAGGTATTAACATAAAAAGATACATTTACTGATTGCTCAGTGAATGTATCTTTTTCGTTAATTGCGTGTATCACGAGTGTATTCCAACTTTTTGCGTGAGCATTTGTACGATACTATATGTAGGGCAGGAAATTCATATCAAAGTCGAATTGTTGGACAGAGTATATAAAAGTTCATCATTTATATTATTTTACATCTTTTGTCCACTCTGAAACTTTATCTTCATTGTCTTTGATCCATTTTTTTGCAGCTTCTTTAGGATCAGTGCCTTTCATAATATCAAACATAACACTTTCAATATCTTCCGGAGCCCAGTGGAAGTTTTTAAGAACACTATACGCTCCTGGATTATCTTCTTTCAATCCTTTACGTGCAAATGTACCAATATATTCTTCGGCTCCGTAAATACCTTTAGGATCGTCTAAATATTTTAAATCAAAAGCGTTGAATTTCCAGTGTGGAGACCAACCTGTAACGATGATTTCTTCATTTTTCGCAATGGCTTGAGTAAGGGCTGCTGTCATTGCGCCTGCAGATGAGGTAACTACATTCCAGCCTTCAAGGTTACTATATTCTTTATAAGCATTTTCCGTAGTTGCTGTCATATTTGCTCCTGGATCAATACCAGTTATCGTTTTACCAGCTTCATCTGTTAAATCTTCGATAGAGTTTACATCCATATAACTTGGGACAACTAAGCCAATTTTTGCACCTGCAAGGTTTTCACCCAAATCGTCTATTTTATCCTTGTACTTCTTAACTTGTGGGGCATGTGTTTGTGGTAGCCAAGCTGACACCATGCCATCAACCTCTCCTTTAGCAAGAGCCTCCCACATAATTCCGTTATCTAGTGGTGTTAGTTTTACATCATATCCTAAATCTTCTAGAACTTGTCCTACTACATTTGTAGAAGCAATTTCAGTATCCCATTCAACATAGGCTAAGTTCACTTCATTTTTTTCTTTATTTTCCGTGCCTTCACCATCTGAGCTACAAGCAGTTAATACGAACATTAATGCTAAAGCTAATCCTATCTTCAATAATTTACTGAATCTCATAGAATCTCCCTCTCTTTATTTTAGGATGAGATATATCTAAATATTAACAAGTAGCAACTTAAAGTTATAAGAAGGTTGTTACTTTTGTCAAATCGCGCCTTTAATAGAACATTGCTTAAACTCTGATAGCGAATGATAGAAAAAGTATCTAAAGCTAACCTCGAATCTATGGAAGCATACGGAAATATATAAGGTTTTATAAGTAAATTCAGACGGGTAAAGCGAGTATTTTTTGTTAATTGCTATGTATTTGATACATTTCGAGGTTACTAAAGTAAATAAAATATCTTTGGGTTAGTAAGTAAACGTACAAAACGAAGCTGATTCTGATGAAACTTAAAATTGCAAGAAAAAAATTATCAAAATTTGCTCGAAAACTAACAAATTTTGATTTTATCAATTTTTTAGATAATGCTATAGTTTCAATGTCAAAAAATATATATAAGTTAAGGAAAGGGGATGTTATAGAAAATGAAAAAAGTAAGCTTTCTATTGCTCAAGTCCTTATATGAAATAGTCGTTGAATCAAGGGTAATCCCAATCTCTTCGCAAGTAAATCCGTTCAAAAAATAGATGAACAAAAATTTTTTCCCTTCATATCCTATGTGAGAATGGATTTTACGTTATTGAGGAGGAAAGGAATGCATTGGATAGCCATCATTCTTATTGGGATAGCTGCCAACTTAGATAATTTAGGAATTGGTCTCGCCTATGGTATTAAGCGAGTGAAAATACCCATATTATCCAATGCGGTTATTGCCCTTATTTCAATGATCGTCACATACGCCGCAGTAACAGCTGGGAGCGTAGTTATTAATTTTATCTCTCCAGATTTCGCAAATTTAATAGGAAGTCTTTTACTTTGTGCTATTGGGATATGGACTTTATTATCTAGTCGCTTTTCTAAACAAGGGATATTGGGAAATCCTGAAGTATTTGATGAGGATAAAAATTATATAATTTCAATTCGAGAAGCAATGACGCTCGGCTTTGTCTTATCAGCCAACTGTTTAGCTGGAGGAATAGCACTTGGAGCTAATGGTATTTCTGCAATCTGGACAGTTATTTCTATCGGTATTTTTTCGTTCATAACAGTAGGCGCTGGCGTTCATTTTGGAGTCTTACTTACCAAGACTTTTATTGGAAAACACTCAACCGCTATTTCTGGTTGGTTACTTATACTTATAGGGATCATTGAAATTGTTTCTTAAATACACTAGATGTCTAGTCAAGAATGAATAAATAGAAAGAGGCTTTTTAATTAAAAATATAGGAAATATCACATGTTTTTTGTGATATTTTCTTTTTTTGAGGTAATTTTGACATATTAAGGACGATTTTGGTTTAGTGGTTGACATACACTGGCATTAACGATTATTCTTGGTAATAGAAGTATAATTGAGAATGATTTTCATTTCGATAAAGTACTTTCAATTATGTTTTTAGAGGAGGCGTGCAACACATGAAGAAATTAATGATGCTCGTCATGCTTGTAACTTTGTTTGTATTCAACTTTGCTTTACCACAAGCATCTGCTCAACTAGCTGACGGCACTCATTCGATAAAATATCAGGTCAATAAACCTGAGAGCAACTCTGTATCCATTGCAAACGATTATTTTCTAAAACCAGCAAAGGTCACATTGAAAAATGGGACAGCTACTGTTCAAATTACATTAAAAAATAGTGCATGGATTACAAAGTTTCAACCACCTGGTGGAGCAACTGTAGTAAGTGAAGATAAAGCAGCTGATACTCGTACTGTACAATTTACTGTTAAAGATTTAACGAAACCAGTTGTGACTTCTATGAAAATTGATATTGACGATATTAATTATCATCACGAATACAGCGTCTCACTAGTGTTTGATGCGGCATCTGCAGGAAGCGCAACACCAACAAAAGCATCTGATACGAAAACTACTAATGCTCCAACAAATTCTTCTGAAAGTCATGTGCCGAATCCACAAACAAGTGATGCAACACCATATTTATTAATTGTGGCATTAGTTGGATCAGCATTTTTACTTTATAGAAAAAAACTACAAACAAAAACGGAGGGTCAATAATGGCTAAAAAACAACAATCACGCGCAACAAAAATAGTACTAGCTTCATTGCTAGCAGCATCACTTTCAGCACCATCATTTGCGTCTGCAAAGGTAGCTGAAGTAACGACTACAAATACTGAAGTAAAAGTAGAGAACAAAGTTGAAAGTGCTTCAGTGAAACTCCAAACATTTAAACAAGGTACTGATGATGTTGGTTATATGGACAAGTATTTTGGGGAAAAAGCTACACTAATCAATAAAGATGGTACATACACTCTGCAAATAACAGTAAATGGTAGTTTTAGTAAAATGATTCCTGATTTTCAAGTGAAACAGGGTGACAAATATGTTGATGCAAAAGTTGAAACTCAGGCAGACGGAACTAGTATTATTACATTCCCAGTAGTTCCAAATACGAAAACTGCAGCAAAAGTACACGTTGTTGCAGAAACACCCCAAGGTAAAATGGACAAGTGGTATGATTTTGATTTAAAAGCAGTAGAAAATGGTAAATCTGAAGAGGTTAAAGAAGAAGTTAAAGTAAATGAAGTAGCTGTCACTGTTTACAAAAACGGTACTTCTGAAGAATCTATTATGAAGCAATATATTCAACCAAAAGTAGGCGTATCGGTAGTAGATGGTAAAAACATAGTTACTATGACATTCCCTCAAGGTCAATATGTTAAAGGATTCACGGTGGGGGGAAAAGAAGCAACTTTAGTAAGTAAAGACGATGCAACAAATATAAGTAAGTACTCATTTGAAGTGGCAGACTTAAAAAAACTTGTGAATGCTCAGCTGCATATTGTTGTGAATGAGCCAGACAAAGGCGTGAACTATGACTCGAACCACCAAGTTCAATTTAGTTTTGCTGTGGAAGGCGCAGTTAAACCTGTGGTGAATCCATTTAAGGATATTAGTAATGATGCTAATAAAGAAGCAATCTTAGCGTTATACAGTAAGGGAATTGTTAAGGGGCAAGATAATTTTAAACCATATGACAATATTACACGCTCTCAATTTGCGTTAATGATTGCTCGTTCTTTAAATTTATCTTCTACAACAGATGCTGGATTTAAAGATACAGCGAAACTTGACACAGAACGTGTACAAGCAATCAATGCTTTAGCTGATGCTGGAATTGTCGTGAAAGCAGAGAACTTTAATCCAAATGGAACACTTACTCGCCAACAAGCTGCAGTGATGATTTATCGTGCAGTAGCGCATGTTGCAGGAAAAGATATGAACTATGGTGATCCAAGTCTGTCTTATTATGCTGATGGTGCAACTGTTACAAGTGAAGAAGCGAGAAAAGCCTTTGCGTTTCTATATGCAGGTAAAATCATGACTGGATCTGTAGATGCTAAAGGTAAAACTGTTATTAATGCAAGCAGCCCATTGAAACGCACACAAATGGCAAAAATTTTAAATGGTTCATTACAATACATGAATAAATAGTACGACTACAGCAACTTCCTTTCTCACTTATTTGAGGAAGGAAGTTACTGTGCTCTTAAAGATATTGGAGGGATTTACACAGTGAATAGAAAAATATTTCGAGTATTCATTTTTAGTACTATCTTACTGATGTTTTTTTCTCCATGTTTTTCGTTTAAGGCAAAAGCTGAAGAATTTGTATTAGAAAATGGGAGCTATCAAGTTGAACTAAGTTTTTTATCTCTAGATGGCGTAAAAGACAATATTTTTAGCGAATTGGCGACAATTGATGTAAAGAACGGTCAGTATAGATTAAATTTAGCTATAAATAAGTCATTGAGTATAAGAGATATACATATCGAACAGTTGGAAAATGAGCTTTCGTTAAACGTTCAGACTGAAAATTTAGTTCAATTTGATGTCAAGGATTTACATCAGCCTATTATCATTAAAGGCGAGATGGCACTTTCATCCTCCGAGGAATATTTCTTTTTTTCACAGGAGCTTCAATTACAGTTAACAACCCTTTCAACAATTGTGCCAAAGGATGAGGAAGCTATTCCAGAAAACGAAATCAACGAATCTACTTCAGAAGAAATCTATGATAAGGAATGGTCAATGAATTACATATTGTTAGTAGATGGAAAAAACGAACAATCTATTATGAATACATATGTAAATCCTGTTGCAAAAATAAAAGAAAAAAACGGCAAATATTATGCCCAAATGACAATTTTAAAATCTATTTGGATAACAGGCTTAACTGTAGATCAACAAGGAAAACAGGTAGAGCCAAAGCTTATTTCACTTGTAGACAATGTTCGAATTATCGAATTTGAAATTCAGAATTTTGATCAGCCAATACGAATGTCGGTGAAGGTAGATATTCCTGAGCTTTCTTATCATCATCAATATTTCGTAAATCTAAAATTTGATCAACAGCAGGTAGCAAAGTTTTTAAATAAGCCCACTGTAACAGCACCCTCTAATCAAGTAGCGAGTGAAAAGCCACCTGTTATTGCTAAAGAAGAAGTGAAAACGGCACCAGTGGTAGCACATCATGAGGCGGTGGTAAAACCCAATCAGCTGTCACGGCCATTGCCATCATTTCGGCCAACGTTAACTGTGCCAGTGGAAGAGCAGTTAGCATTTGATCGTACACTTGACGCACCTATTGAGGATGCTATTAAAGATGAAGCCAAAAATTCTGATGTTAAAGAGGAATCTATTGAAAAAGTAGTGAAGAATTCTAAAATCGATCAGCAGCTTTTTCAGCTGAATACCATAAAGATAGTATTGCTTATAGTAATCTGTCTTTTGTCGGGCTGGTTGCTCGTTCGTCGTATCAGAAATTCTAAAAAAGATGTGACTGAACAGAAATAAGTAGGAGATGACTTTATGCAAAAGAACTGGAAATGTTGGTTGCTTATGATGGCGCTTATGTCATTACTTTTAGTAGTTGCTGGCTGTAACAATGGAGATAAGCAAGAAGAAACAGAGACATCTGCTGAAAAGCAATCAGTTAAAACAGCTGAAGAGAATGAACATCGTATTATTGCTGGTACGGTTGTTATTGCAGAAATTCTAGATAAGCTTGACTTAGATGCTATAGCAGTACCTGAAACAGAAAAAACATTAGCAAAACGCTTTGATGGTCTCCCTACTATCGGTAATGCAATGGAACCGGATATGGAGATTGTTAAATCATTAAATCCAACAGATGTGTTATCAGTGTCAACGTTAGAATATGACTTACAGGACAAATTTGAGCAGTTGAAAATTCCAGTTAATTTTTTAAACTTTCAAAGTGTAGCTGCCATGCTTTCCGAAATTAGAACTCTCGGTGAACGTTATAATCGCGTAGCACAAGCCGATGAGTTAGTGAATGGCTTGCAAAAAAATATTGATGCTGTGCAAACAGTTGCTAGTAACAAAGAGGGACCTCGTGTACTAATTTTACTTGGCATTCCAGGTAGTTATTTAGTTGCAACTGAAAACTCCTATGCAGGTGATCTTGTGAAAAGAGCAGGCGGTATTAATGTAATGGAAGGGCAGGATGCTGAATATTTGTCTTCAAATACCGAGTATCTGCACAACAGTAACCCGGATATAATTTTACGTTTATCACACGGTATGCCAGATGAAGTTGTAAAAATGTTTGATGAGGAATTTAAAACAAATGATATTTGGAAACATTTTGACGCAGTAAAAAACGGTAAAGTGTATGATTTAGAGGAAGAATTTTTCGGTACTACAGCATCCTTAAAAGTGCCACAGGCTTTAGGACAGCTAATGGAAATCTTCTATCGCGAATAGTAACCAGAAAAGTCGCTCGTATCGCAAGCATAGTCTCGCTATAGAGCGACCTTCTATTTAGTACAAAATTCATGTTGGGTGTGATTTGTACAAATAACATGATGGAATTTGAAAAGAAAAAGGAAGTCCAATATGACAAAAAAAGTGGTAAGCTTCTCAATTGTAATTGTATTATTACTAGTTTCAGCAGTTTATGCAGCAATAACAGGTAGCATTAAAATGGGCTTTTTTGAACTTATAGGTGCATTATTTGATGAAGGGAATGGTCAAATGGAGGCTATCCGCGATTTGCGATTTCCAAGGATCATTGTTGCGTTGTTTGCTGGTGCAGCACTTTCCGTTTCAGGGGTCCTATTACAATCTGTGATGCGTAACCCGTTAGCGGATGCAGGTGTTATAGGTATATCTTCAGGAGCGGCATTTGTACAGCTCTTTATTATTTCTTTCTTTCCAGCATTATTTTTTATGACACCTGTATTAGCATTTATAGGTGGGGCATTTGCCTGCGCACTCGTCTTTGCGTTGTCTTGGAAGTCAGGCTTAAGTCCATTGAAGCTAATTTTAGTCGGAATTGCTATTAATGCAATGTTCACTGGATTAACAGAGGCTTTCATTAGTTTAGGTGGCTCGTTGAATACTTCAGCTGCCAGCGTTGTAGGTTCAAACTTAACGATGCGTACATGGAAGGATGTATCAACAATTGTTACATATGGTACTGTCGGATTAATAGCTGCCTTTGCGTTATATAGCTGGTGTAATCTCCTAGTATTACAAGACAAAACAGCGAAAAGTCTAGGCTTTCATGTAGCTCGTGCTCGTCTATTAATAGCTGCTGTTGCGGTATTATTATCGGCTGTTTCTGTTGTCGTAGCAGGAGTTATCTCGTTCGTTGGTCTGTTAGTGCCACATATTTCTCGTCGTTTAGTTGGGCACGATCATAAGGTGCTCATACCTTTTACAGCTTTAGCTGGAGCATTATTAATATTAGTGGCAGATACGATTGGTCGTACAATTGCTACACCGCTTGAAATACCAGCTTCAACCATTATGGCGATTATCGGTGGACCATTCTTAATATTCCTATTACGAAAAGAGTGAGAAAACATGGAAATACAAGATATTATCGTATCACATGATAATACTCGAAATCATTTAGATGGTGTATCGACGATAATTCAAAAGGGCAAAATCACAACGATTATCGGTCCAAACGGCTGTGGAAAATCAACATTATTAAGTGTTATGTCCCGCAACAATAGGCCGATATCGGGGAATGTATCATTAGAAAACAAGGATTTGGTGCACTACAAGCCGAAAGAGTTTGCAAAAAAACTAGCAATTGTCTATCAACAAAATGATGTACCAAAGGATTTAACAATAGAAAAGTTAGTAAGCTTTGGACGTCTACCGCATCATACAATGCTAAAAAGAAATCATGAGGAAGATACCGAAGCTATTGAGTGGGCCCTTGCCTGTACGAATTTACTGGAAAAACGTAGCGCTAATTTAGAGGCTTTATCAGGTGGGGAACGTCAGCGTGTGTGGATTGCTATGGCTTTAGCCCAACAATCAGAAATTTTATGTTTGGATGAACCGACAACATATTTGGATATTTATTATCAAATTGAGTTATTGGAGCTTGTAAAATCATTAAATGAGGAGCATGGCTTAACAATCGTTATGGTGCTTCACGATATAAATCAGGCGATTCGCTATAGCGATCAAATCATTTTGATGAAAGCAGGACAAATAATAGCTGAGGGAGCACCACGCGACGTCATTACTAGGGAAGTTATTAAAGAAGTCTATGGAGTAGAAGCCGTTTTCAATGAGGATGAGCTGCTTGGATTTTACATGGTCCCCCTTGGAATATAAATAGGTGATATGATGAAAAAATGGACATCTAAGTTGTTAACATTTATATATTTAGCTATATTCTTATACTCTGGCTTTTCATTAGCCAAGTACTTATACACGTACTATGAGACTTCAAAATCACTGGAAGAAGTACAAACGATCTATCAATCAACATTGGCTACCCTAGAGGATGAAGCTGTGGAAACCTCATCAACGTCTTTTACGATCCGTCCACAATTCAATGATTTACTAACTGTCAATGACAATATTGTTGGATGGATTTCTACAGACGGGACAAAGCTCAATAACCCAATCCTACAAGCTGAAAATAATGATTTTTATTTAAATCATAATTTTAAAGATCGAGAAAGCCGTGCAGGCAGTATATTTATGGATTATCGTAATGAAGTGCAGGATATAAACCGAAATACTATTTTGTACGGCCATGCCATGAAGAATAGTACGATGTTTGGGAGTCTTAAAAATTACTTAAATCAGCAATACGCAGACGAACATCCTATCATTTATTTAGACACACTGTATGAAGGCTATGACGTTGAAGTCTTTGCTGCTTATGAAACTACAATTAATTTTTATTACATTGAAACAGAATTTAAGAGCAATGCTGCTTTCCTAAAATTTTTGGACGAGATTCAAGCACGCTCTGCAATCGAAATGAATGTAGAGATTGGACCAGAAGACAAAATTCTTACACTATCCACTTGTAAAGATTCTGTCATGAGTGACGACCATCGTTTCGTCGTCCAAGGTAAATTAGTGAAACGCTAATAGATAAGCAGTTTCCCATTTCATTGGGGAGCTTCTTTTTTATATAACCAAAAGTAGTTAGTAAAATTCCTGTAGTCGGAGAAATCACTTGGATGGCCTGAAGAACTGATCAGATAAAACCTGTAACTGCTCGGGTAGCCCGAAAACTGATCAGGTAGAATCTGCACCTACTCGGGTAACCTGGAGAACTGCTCAGGTGGAAAAAATCCCAAAGGAATTCTCAAATCCAAACTATCTATCGCACACGACCTTCGAGGAAAAAGCTTGGTATCATTGATTTTATAAAATCTTTTCAAAATAACTTGACGTAAGTAAATTATTAATATATAGTAAGTTACATAAAGTAATCAATTACTTTTCGTAACTACTTTTAACTAGGATGTACGAAAGAAGTAACTACAAATGTTTATCCTTTAAAATTTAGGGGAACATATTTCATGTAGTTACTTCATATTTTATAATATATCTCGAAATCGAGATAAAAACAACTTCATTGGAGGAATTTATAATGGCAAAATGGAATATTGATTTAGGACACTCAGCAATTAACTTTCAAGTAAAACACATGATGGTATCAAAAGTAAAAGGTGTATTTGATACTTATTTAGCTGATATTGAAGCAGCAGATCTTGCAGATTTAACAACAGCAAGCATTAGCTTTACAATTGATCCAGCTAGCATTAATACACGTAGTGAAGATCGTGATAATCACTTAAAAGCAGTAGATTTCTTTGATGCTGAAAAATATCCAACAATTACATTCAAGTCAACAAACATTGCAAAAAAATCAGATGATGAATATGCGGTTACAGGTGATTTAACAATTAAAGATGTTACGAAATCAGTAACATTTGATACTGAATTTAATGGTAAAGGTACAAATCCATGGGGCCAAGAAGTTTATGGCTTTGAATCTACAACATCAATCAATCGTGAAGATTTTGGCTTAACTTGGAATGCTGCATTGGAAACTGGCGGTGTTCTAGTTGGGAAAGACATCAAAATTACGGTTGAACTGGAAGTCAACCCAGCTTAATTTTGTAAAATGTGCTCGATACATATCGAGCACATTTTTTTTATCTAAACAAAAATTACTGCCAAAAAATAGCACAATAAATAAGTTACTTGCATAATTTTAGTAAATACTGCATATAAAACATCATATTGTTTTTGGGGGCGATGGGATGAATGTATTAGTGACAGGTGGTTATGGTTTTATTGGTAGTGCAGTGGCGAGGCGTTTTTTTAAAGAGGGTGCAAATGTTTATATTATTGATAATTTAAGTACAGGTCATTTACGCAATGTCGACTTTGAGCATAAGTCTTATCTTTTGAATGTGGAAGATGAAGTTTGTGAGCATCTCTTTAAAGAAACATCATTTGATGTAGTCATCCATTGTGCAGCGCAAACGAGTGTTCAAATATCGATGCAAGAGCCAGTGAAGGATGTTTTAACGAATATTGTAGGACTTAGTCAGATGCTCTTCTTATCGTCAAAATATAAGGTAAAGCATTTCGTTTTTGCCTCTTCAGCAGCTGTGTATGGAGATAGTCACTATCCACCATTAGAAGAAACAGATGTTAGTGAACCGATTTCAATGTATGGATTAAACAAAAGTATTGGTGAGACATATTGTGAAAAATGGCAAAAAGATTATCGTTTACCGACATTAATTTACCGATTTGCTAATGTATTCGGTCCAGGACAATGTATGCGGGGGGAAGCGGCGGTTATTCCTAGCATGTTAAAAAGTAGTATTGAAGGAAAGCCCTTTACGATTTATGGAGATGGAGAACAAACACGAGATTTCATATATGTAGATGACATTGCAGATGCTATTTATGCTGGTGTGCAGGCAAGATTACAGGGCATTTATAATGTATCAACAAATGAGGCATGGTCGATACATCAAGTCATTTTATTATTACAGCATTTAAATCATCCTTTAGAAATTCAATACGCTCCTGAGAGAGAGGGAGATATTGAGCATTCGTTTTTAAATAATGCAAAGTTGGCGAAGGCAATCGGATGGAGACCAAAAACTTCTTTTGCGGAAGGCATAGAGCGTACATTGCAAGCATTACAAAATGAAAAGATAGTGGAAATTTAATTTAACAACGCCAAGGAGACAAGGAACCTTGGCGTTGAATTTTTATTTACATAACGGAATCTTTATTTGAAATTTCTTGAAGTGCTTTTTTCATCTTTTCGACTAATGGTGCAGGCGCTTTTTTTATAGAACCTGTATCGAATGGTGGCTGTGGATCATATTCCAAAATTAATTGGACCCCTTTGCTTATATCTTCCCCGAATTCCCATGCTACCAATTGAAGTGCCATATCAATACCTGAAGATACACCTGCAGATGTTACGATTTTTTCATGGCGGACAACCCTTTCATCTGTTGGAATAGTGCCTAGTGATTGTAAAAGATTAAAGGATCCCCAATGACATGTTGCTACAGCTCCCTTTAATAAGCCTGCTGCGCTTAAAATCAAAGAACCGTTGCAGACTGAAGTAGTCCATTTTGCAGTGTTATTAATTTTACGAATCCAATTTAACGTTTCCTCGTCATTCATAGGATTTTTGTAGTTAGGAGGACTACAGCCAGGAACGACTAGAATATCAGCAGAGGTAATTTCAGAAAAGCTATAATCGGCGTGCAAATAACCCATTTTTGAGTCAAGTCTGATGATTCCTTTTTGCTTAGCGACGAACTTTACTTCACATTTTTGTGTAGCAGCAAATACTTCGTATGGACCAATTGCATCTAGTGCAGTAATTCCATCGAAAAGCAAGATTGCAACTTTCATGTTAATCTCTCCTTTTAAGAAAATGATTGGTTTGGTTGATTATTAGGACCGGACTGTCCGGTCCGATTTTATTTTATACGTTTATAGGCTTATTTTCCATAATTTAATTATTACATTTTAGTGAACAACTAAAAAAACTAGAGGAATTAATATATGCCTCTAGTTCTTTGATGAGTAGTATTGTAAAAGTTTTTTGATTTGCTCAATGCTATAATGCATATGCTCATTATTTAAAGACAAACGGCTCGCCATAACAGCACCTTCTAAGGTTGAAAATAAAAAGGATGCTAAAGAATAAGAATCAATATTTTGAAGGAATTCTTTTGAATTTACTCCCTCTTCAATGATAGATTGAATAAAAAGCAATGTTTGATTATGTGCTTCAGCAGCTTTTTCATGAAGCTCTGGGAAACCATAATCTGTTTCTATGGCCGTATTTAGTAGTGGACATCCCCCATCAACAGGTGGATTATTAGCAGCATCTTGATACACCTCAAACATTGCTATTAATTTTTCAGTAGCTGAATCTTTTGATTTAGTAGCTTCTAAAAAATGATTCCAAACAATACTTCCAGAATACTCAAATGAAGCGAGAGCAATTTCATTCTTGTTTTCAAAACGTCTATAAATTGCACCTTTTGGTAATTCTGCTGCACTCATAATATCTTGAATAGAAGTTTGACTGTAGCCTTTTTTATTAAATAAGGCTAAGGAAGTTTGGATAATGAGATCGCGAACTTTATCTTCCTTCATCATTTCACCTTTTCTCTCACATGTGTTAGTAATTATTATATCTAAAAATGAAATAACTTTAAAATAGAGTTAAAAATTTTGTAATTTCGATTAATAAAATAAATTAACAATCAAAAGATTTATGAAAGTTATTCCACAACGAAATGGTAAAGCCTATCAATTAGAAAATACAATAATTAAGAATAAGAGAGATAAGCATCATATGCAATTAAAGGTATGGATTCTCGAATAGACAGATGATTTTAATTTTTAAAACTCCGTTTACAAATCTATAAAAATAGATATAATGAATTTTATGGAACCTTCACAAATCTATAAAGCATTATCAAACGATACAAGACGTCAAATATTATTATGGTTAAAGAATCCAGAGGAATTTTTTGATGAAAAACTTTATTTACAACAAGGAATTAGTTTTCAAGTTGGAGTATGTGTAAGAGATATTCAATTGAAAGCAGGACTAGCTCAATCGGTTATCTCTAATTATTTATTAACTATGCAACAAGCTGGATTATTACAATCCGAACGTATTGGAAAGTGGACTTATTATCGTCGGAATGAGAAAACAATACAAGAATTTCGAGAGTACGTTCAAAAAGAATTATAAATAGAAAGGAGGATTTCCTTTTTTTGGTTCAATATATCTAATTATACATATATATAGAATTATATATATAGGGAGAAATTATGATTTCACACCTATCAATATTTGTAACAATGCTCAACAATTAAATTAATTTAAGATTGGAGATTTTTATTAATGCGAAAAGTAAATCCTTTACTTATTTTTATACTAGCAATAGGTGTATTTGGAATTATTACAACAGAAATGAGTATTGTAGGAGTATTACCACAAATCGCTCGAAAATTTGAGATTTCAACCGCACAAGCAGGTTTATTAGTGAGTATATTTGCTCTAGTTGTTGCTATCTCTGGGCCATTTTTAATATTACTTGTGTCTGGGATTAATCGTAAGCTACTTTTATTAACAACAATATTTATATTTGCTATTTCTAATATTTTTTATGCTTTTACGACACATTTTGAAGTTATGCTTATTTTTCGTATTATACCTGCGGCACTTCACCCTCTATTCTTTTCAATAGCTCTTGTAACTGCAGCTAATCTTGTTCCTCCAGAAAAAAGCGGCCGAGCAGTTTCCAAAGTTTTCATGGGAATTACGGTTGGCTTTGCTTTAGGTGTACCATTAACTTCTTATCTTGCAGAACAGTTTTCATTAGAAATTGCTTTCTTGTTTGGAGCAATTGTAAATGCTGTAGCCTTCATAGGAATTTTAATTTTGCTTCCTTCTATGCCTGTTAAAGAAAAAATGTCTTTTGGCAAGCAAGTCGGTATATTACGAAAAACCGAATTATGGTTAAATATAGGAACTGTTGTATTTATTTTTGCAGCTATGTTTTCGGTATACAGTTATTTTGCTGAATACCTTGCAAAAGTCACTCACATGAATGGTTCCTTGATTAGTATTATGTTGCTAATATTTGGTGTAATTATGATTTTAGGTAATTCTTTATTTGGATTTCTTTTACAAAGAAACATGTTGAAAACTGTCATATCATTTCCGATACTATATTTATTCGTTTACTTATTCGTTTATTATTTAGGTTCTTATTTCGTTCCAATGATTTTTATGGTATTCATTTGGGGAATCGTACATTCTGGCGGTTTAATCGTTAGTCAGGCATGGTTAATAAGTGAAGCTAAAGAAGCCCCTGAATTTGGTAATAGCCTATTTGTTTCATTTTCAAATCTTGGAATTACTTTAGGAACATCCTTTGGCGGTTGGTTTATTTCTCAATTAGGAATTCACCAACTTATTTGGAGCGGCTTTATTTTTTCACTACTTTCTTTAGTATTGATATTAATAAAAATAAAACTTTTCAACTCTAGTATTCCATCGCCATCAAATTAATCAGCATCTTCCAATTAATAAAAATAGTTAATGTGTTGTTTGTAAAGAGAAACTTTAACTTCTTTCAGCAAATGTTTTATGTAACGTAAGTGAAATGGCAGTTACAAATGTTTTATGTAACGTAAGTGAAACGGCAGTTACAAATGTTTTATGTAACGTAAGTGAAACGGCAGTTACAAATGTTTTATGTAACGTAAGTGAAACGGTAGTTACAAATGTTTTATGTAACGTAAGTGAAACGGTAGTTACAAATGTTTTTGTAGTGAAAATGAAACGTTAGCTACAGAAACTCCCGCCTCTCTGAAGGTGGTGAGATGAATGCGGAATGTGGTTACTTTTCAGTGGGTGTCCCAAATACCTACTGAAATAGAGGAACTCAGTCTAAGAACGCCACGTCCTGTGGCAATTTATCTGTGCGAAAGCGAAGCGACAACAACAACACACGACTGAGTGGCCAACATCATGCTGCTGACGCTGCGTTAGCACTACGCTTTCGCGCAAAAAACATCTGTTGGCCCAAAGCCTCCGGACGCAATTACGCCAAGGCGAAATTTATAGATTCACTCTGCATTTAATTAGTATTATTCTGAGTAATATGTCTTTTTTCGCGACTATAGTATAATAATTGTTTAAAGGAATGTTGCGAAATTGAACGGGGGCTTACAAATGCTAGTAGATTTTAGGGTGAAAAATTGCTTAAGTTATAAAGACGAAACACTATTTTCAATGGTGGCGGGAAGCCGTATTCGAAAATTAAAGGATACACATACGATGAAATTTGACTCGTTTCGCCTTGTAAAAAGTGCCTTTATTTTCGGACCAAATGGAAGTGGAAAATCAAACTTATTCACTGCTATAAAAATTTTACGTTCTTTATTGTTTAACTTTGAAAATCTTAATAATGTTAAACAACTGCGCTTGCCCTACCAGCCGTTTAAGTTAGGAGGTCAGCAAGGGCAACCGACAGAATTTATGATTTCGTTATTACTAGATGGGGTACTGTACGATTATGAGGTACAGTATAATGCTTCACAGGTCCTTTATGAATGCCTAACTAAAACGACAAAATCCATGAAAGAGCAGCTCTTTAATAGACAATGGGATGGGACAGAATATTTGTATGAAACTGCCCAAAGCACAGCGCTAGAATTGACAAAATATACGCGTAATAATACAGCGTTCTTATCAGTATTAAATGTCTTTAATGACTCAGATGCTACGAAAATATTTGATTGGTTTTTACATAAAATACTGTTTTTAGATGAAGCAAATCAGTTATCAAGTCATCCACTTATTCGTAAACTTGAAGGGGAGCCATTTAAGAAAGAGGTTATTAAGTTACTAAAGATTGCAGACTTTTCTATTCAAGATGTGACGGCAAGACGCGTTGAGCGTAGAGAGAAAAATACTATTGGCTATGATTTTGACACTCCAGAGGTTATTCAGGAGGTGGATATCGATTTGCACTATTTATCATTCGATGAAGCAGGTGCGCCGATTGGAACAGAGACGATCAATTGGACGATGGATTCAAAGGGGACAGTCCGTATGCTGCATTTAGCATGCGTTATGGTAGATGCATACAATAAAGGGAAGACGATCTTTATAGATGAATTTGATACAGCATTTCATGTGTCCATCTGCGAATTTTTAATGGCCATTATGAACAGCAAACGTAATGTGACTAATCAATTTGTTGTCACAAGTCATGAAATTGATTTATTAGATCAGCCACTACGTTCCGATCAAATATGGTTTGTGAATAAAAGCTTTAAAAATGAATCAGAGTTATATTCCTTATTTGATTTTGCAGATTTGCAGAAGAAACGTGGAGATATTTCCTTTGCTAAGCGTTACTTAAAAGGAGAATTTGGGGCTACACCGGTTATTAATGAATATTTATCAGATCAATATTTAACTTCTTTCAGCAGGCATCCAAACACCCGCTGAAAAAGAGGAACTCAGTCTAAGAACGCCACGTCCTGTGGCAGCAATTTATCTGTGCGACAGCTATAATTATGCCGAGGCATATTTGATAGGAAGTGGAGGTATCTGAGCAGTGAGAGTGCGTCAACAAGGGAATCGAACACTGCGTAAAACCGTTTTAATTTATTGTGAAGGTGAAACCGAACGCATTTATTTTGAGCAAATGCGTATTTTAAAGCGCTCAAAAATGGTAAGTGTCAAAATAAAAAACGTCAAGCGTTCGGCTATTAAGCTAGCCCAGCATGCCTATCGAGATTCAAGCTACCAATATTTTGATGAGGTTTGGATTGTTTTTGATAAGGATGATTTAACTGAAAAGCAATTAGAGGAAGTGAATGCCTTTTGTGAGGAGAATAATATTCATATTGCCTATTCAAATGAAGCATTCGAATTATGGCTATTGTTGCATTTTGAAGAAGTCGATCTATCTGAAAAGTATCCTCGTGCTGTATTAAATGACAAGATGGAGCAGCATCTTGGAGTAACACGTTATTTTCGTCATAAAGCGGATGAGTCAGTCATTGCACCTATCGCACTTCGACATGAGGTCGCTATTAAAAATTGCACAGATATGATGGCACTTCGCAAGTCGGAAAGCCGTGATAATCCTTATTGCAACATACATGAAATGATACAATACATATTTTAACTTCTTTCCTCAAAAGAGGAGTTCTTTGTTGTGAATGCAACGACTAAGATTTATTTATCTTCCACTCAAAAATGTAAATAAATAAATTATTTGTATTTGGGAATAATATCGGAAGCCATGACAATTGAACTGTACATATGACACGTCCTTAAACCTATAAATGATTGAAAAGTGTATGTGTAATTTTTCTAGACGATCTACCTTGCCTTTTCTTTCTAAACAGATTACAATGAAATTAAGTTAATATACTAGGTTTGAGCGATTGAGAGACCATTAAAAACATATGTACATTTGTACATGTGCTTTTAATGGTCTCTTTTTTTCGCTTTAAATAAGGAGGAATTTCATTATGAGCACAGCTTCAGCAATACAACGTCAACAAACGATTGTAGAATTAGAAAGTAAAGAATATGATTTATTGGTTATCGGTGGTGGGATTACAGGTTGTGGTATCGCATTTGATGCAATTGCTCGTGGACTATCTGTAGCGTTAGTTGAAATGCAAGACTTCGCCGCTGGTACTTCTAGTCGTTCGACAAAATTAGTGCATGGTGGACTTCGTTATTTAAAACAATTTGAAATAAAAGAGGTTGCAGATTTAGGTAAAGAGCGTGCGATCGTTTATGAAAATGGACCGCATGTAACAACTCCTGTTTGGATGCTACTGCCATTCCATAAAGGTGGCACATTTGGTAAATTCTCTACGAATATTGGCTTACGTGTCTATGATTTTTTAGCAGGGGTTAAACGTTCTGAGCGTCGATATATGTTAAATGCTGCAAAAACAATGGAAAAAGAACCTTTGGTCAAAGGTGAAGACTTACGCGGCGGTGGTGTATATGTAGAATATCGTACAGATGATGCACGTCTGACAGTCGAAGTTGCCAAAGCTGCCATCGAAAAAGGCGCTACACTCATTAATTATACAAAGGCAGAAAACTTTTTATACAATGACCAAAAGAAAATTAATGGTATCGTAGCTCAAGATTTGATTGCCCATAACACGTTTAATATTCGTGCAAAAAAAGTTGTGAATGCTGCAGGTCCATGGGTAGATGAGGTTCGTAATATTGAAGGGGAACAAAATGGCAAGCACTTAATTTTATCAAAAGGTGTGCACATCGTTTTTGATGAATCTAAATTCCCATTACGTCAAGCTGTCTATTTTGATACACCTGATGGTCGTATGGTGTTTGCGATTCCTCGAAATAGGAAAACATATGTTGGAACGACAGATACATTTTACGAAGGCGATGCCCGAGAAATGAATATCCAACAAGAAGATCGTGATTATATTATGAAGGCAATTCATTATATGTTTCCAAAAGTTAACGTCACTGATGCAGATATCGAATCAAGCTGGGCAGGCGTTCGTCCATTAATTCATGAGGAAGGTAAAAATCCATCTGAAATTTCTCGTAAGGACGAAGTATGGGAATCATCTTCGGGTCTTGTGACAATTGCTGGCGGTAAATTAACAGGTTATCGTAAAATGGCTGAAACAGTTTTAAATAAGATTGCACAAGATTTAGAACAACAATTTGGCATTGCATCTAAACCATGTTATACAAAGCAAATTCATATTTCTGGTGGGGATGTTGGAGGCTCCCAAAACTTACATGCCTTCGTGTCAAAACGAACAAAAATGGGTGTCGATCTCGGATTATCAGAAGAGGAAGCAAAACATTTAGCTCATCATTACGGTTCTAATGTGGATACTGTTTTTGAATATGCTAAAGAAAAGCATCCTGTTTTACCACAAGGGCTATATGCTCAGCTACTGTATGGTATACATCATGAAATGGTTGTTCATCCAAACGACTTTATGATTCGTCGTACAGCATATATGTTCTTTAATATCGCCCTTGTGAAACAATATAAAGATGCGATATTAGATGAAATGGCAAAACAATTACATTGGTCAACTGAACAACGTACTCAATATGAAAAAGATTTAAATTTAGAAATAACAAGAGCTTCAACTGCATTATAATAAAAAGGAGGGTCGTCTTAAAGGCGACCTGACTTTTTGAATAAAGGGGAAATCAAATGAATTTCAATGATCAACAAATTATTCCCGCTGCACGTACAGTTAAGCAATTTGATGAAATATTAAATAGTCGATTCGAATACATTGTTCTATTAGAAGTGCATATTAGTTTGCTCATGTCCATAAAACGAGAAGCAGATCGTAACGGTAAAAAATTAATTATTCATGCAGATTTAATTCATGGCTTAAAAACGGATAATTTTGCAGCTGATTTTTTATGTAATGATATCCGTCCAGCAGGTATAATTTCCACTCGATCTAATATGTTAATAAAAGCAAAATCTCGTGGGATTATTGCCATTCAGCGCGTCTTTTTAATTGATACGATTGCACTAGAAAAAAGCTTTTCAATGATTGAATTAGCGAAGCCTGATTATATTGAATTATTACCAGGCATCATTCCTTCAATGATTTCAGAAGTACACCAGCGAACAAAAATTCCTGTTATTACAGGTGGACTAGTTCGCACTGTTGAAAGCATAGAGGAAGCGTTATCAGCTGGAGCAGTAGCTATTACGACATCAAATAAGAACTTGTGGGAAAATTTCCAAAAATATTGTTGACTATGTATATTATTTTCTCTACAATGTACATAAGTTAAAAAGCGCGTGGTTAGGAAAAGGAACCCACATTTATTCATCTGCATTGAAACGTGCAGTTTGTTTAAGTGTGGGTTATTTTTTTACTAGGTGTACTATTACAAAGGGGGGCTTTTTGTATGTCAACATTTACAGCTGAACTTGTCGGCACGATGATTCTTATTTTATTCGGTGGTGGCGTTGTTGCAGGTGTATCACTGCACAAATCGAAAGGTTTTGGCGGTGGATGGGTAGTGATTACATTCGCTTGGGGTTTAGGTGTGGCTATGGCTGCATATGCCGTTGGTGGTATTAGTGGGGCTCATTTAAATCCTGCTTTAACAATCGCGCTTGCTACAATCGGTAATTTCCCATGGGAAGACGTACCTACTTACATTGCCGCACAATTGATTGGTGCATTTTTAGGTGGGGTACTCGTTTATTTTATGTATTTACCACATTGGAAGGGTACGAAAGATCCGGAAGCGAAACTAGCAGTATTTTCTACAATGCCTGCTATTAAACATCCATTATCAAATTTAATTTCAGAAATGATTGGTACATTTATACTTGTTTTAGGTATTCTAGCATTAGGAACAAATACAATTACGGATGGCTTAAATCCATTTCTAGTTGGTATGCTAATTGTAGTCATTGGGATGGCATTAGGGGGTCCTACTGGTTATGCAATTAACCCTGCACGTGATCTAGGCCCACGTATAGCTCACTTTTTCTTACCAATCCCAGGTAAACGTGACTCAGGGTGGTCATATGCATGGATTCCAGTTGTAGGTCCAATTATCGGTGGTACATTTGGTGCCCTATTTTTCCAACAAATTTTTGAGGGGAAAAATAGTATCGCATTTTGGGTGTTTGCTATTATCGTAGTTATTATTTTTATCAGTGCTCAAATGACAGTGAAAAATGTTAAAAGTGAAGGGTAAATCAATTATGCCTAGGCATAATTGCGATTAAAAAAATTATTGGAGGTATGACCGATGTCAGAAAAAAAATATATTTTAGCTTTGGACCAAGGTACAACAAGCTCACGTGCTATTTTGTTTGATGAAAAAGGGAGCATTCTCCACGTTGTACAACAAGAATTCCCACAATATTTCCCGCAATCCGGATGGGTTGAACATCACGCAGAAGAAATTTGGTCTTCTATTCTTTCTTGTATCGCTACAGTGCTTTCAGCAAAAAATATTGAATCAAATCAAATTGCTGGGATCGGTATTACAAACCAACGCGAAACAACTGTTGTTTGGGATAAACATACAGGGAAACCAATTTATAATGCGATTGTATGGCAATCACGCCAAACGAACGCTATTTGTGAGGAATTGAAAGAAAACGGTTACAATGATTTATTCCGTGATAAAACAGGTTTATTAATCGATGCATACTTCTCAGGTACAAAAGTAAAATGGATTTTAGACAATGTTGAAGGTGCTCGTGAAAAAGCAGAAGCAGGCGATTTATTATTCGGTACAATTGATACGTGGTTAATATGGAAGTTAACAGGTGGTAAAGTCCATGTTACAGATTATTCAAATGCTTCTCGTACATTAATGTACAATATTTATGATTTAAAATGGGATGAAGAAATATTAGACATTTTAGGCGTCCCTGCTTCTATGCTTCCTGAAGTTCGTCCTTCTTCAGAAGTGTATGGATATACGGAGGAAGCTCTATTCTTTGGTTCGGCTGTTCCAATTGCAGGGGCTGCGGGTGATCAACAAGCTGCCCTATTCGGTCAGGCTTGTTTTGAAGAAGGTATGGTTAAAAACACTTACGGTACGGGCTGCTTTATGTTGATGAATACTGGTGAAAAGGCAGTAAAATCAGAGAATGGCTTATTAACTACACTTGCATGGGGCTTAAATGGTAAGGTTACTTACGCTTTAGAAGGAAGTATTTTCGTAGCTGGCTCTGCTATTCAATGGTTACGCGACGGCTTACGAATGTTCCGTTCTGCTTCTGAATCTGAGCAATATGCGGCACGTGTAGAGTCGTCTGACGGTGTTTATGTAGTTCCTGCATTCGTTGGTCTAGGGACACCTTATTGGGATTCAGATGTACGAGGTGCAGTCTTCGGTTTAACGCGCGGTACTTCTAAAGAACATTTTGTACGTGCAACATTAGAATCGTTAGCGTATCAAACAAAAGACGTACTTGGTGCAATGGAAGCGGATGCCAATATTCCACTAGCGAAATTACGTGTAGATGGTGGTGCTGTTGCAAACAATTTCTTAATGCAATTCCAATCAGATTTATTAAACGTTCCTGTTGATCGTCCAGTCATTAACGAAACAACAGCTTTAGGTGCTGCGTATTTAGCAGGTTTAGCAGTTGGCTTCTGGAAAACAACAGATGAAATTAGTGAGTATTGGAATTTAGATCGTCAATTCACACCTAATATGGATGACTCACATCGTGAAGAGCTTTATGCAGGCTGGAAAAAAGCTGTAGCCGCTGCTCAAGCGTTTAAATAATATTATGAATTAGTTAAAGATAGCTGAATAGTGACGAAAAAACCTTGATAGGCTGATTTGAAGCGGACCCAAGTTGTTAGACAAAAATCTAACTGGGATCACTTCACTAGCCAATCAAGGTTTTTTAGGTCTGCACCCATATTTGCACTTACATATTTTGAAGATAGAACTAAGATTAACATAAAAATAACAACAAATACATTACTATCCACAATTACAATATTATGTTTTGTCGTAAATTAAGAAATAATTGAGTGTAGATTTGAAAAAAAGTCGTACCGTTTTACCCCTTTGGATATGGTTATCTAAAGGGGTGCTTTACTGGAACAACAGTAAGGTATTTCTTATTGTGCTAACGGACCAGAATAGTTCAAGATATTGACTAAATTATTGACCATACAATCATTTACTTTTTCTTTATGACATTTTTCAAATGTGGTGGGAGTTCAAAAATTTCCATGTGTTTAAAATCTTTAAGCTTAATTTCATTTGGAGCTATAGAAAACGTTAGTTGGTCTTTTCCTACTGGGTTATGTGCACCCAAAACTGGAGTGACTTCAAGGGTTACTGAAAACAAAACTTGTTCCTATTCTTTCTGATTTAAAATTTTTATTTGATATGGATACACCAAAGGACTCTCGGTAAGATAATCTGAATAGTAATTAGAAACTGTTTCTTGGATAATACTATTTCTTCTTTAGACTCTTTAGCAGGCTGATAATAATCTGATTCAGCATAAGTTAATGTTTGATATTGGAAATAACAGTGAAAAATAAGGAACTATAATAATTTTTTCATTTTTGAACCTTCTTTTTAATGTTTATTTTGTTCGTAAAAGATTAAATTATCTCAAGCAAATATTGCATTTTTATTCTAAATAAGCTAACAAGGTGCTTAAGTTGAACAAGAGATACCCAAAAAAATAACCAAACTTATTTATAAAAACTGTATTCTAAATTACCGAAAGAGGAAGTATTTTGATCAATCTGTTCAATGTACTTTCTTTTTATTTACTATAAAAAATGATTTTTAGAATAACCTTTAATCCATTGAGAATGTTTTTCTATAGCAATGCCTTGAAGCATGTTTATTCCATAAAAACATATAGTGTATATTGAGAATTATGAGTATTGGAATGAAAGGGGATTGCGTGGATAAATCTAAGTCGAATCAGCGCAAAAATTTAGACGAGAATGCGAAGGATCAGCAGCTAGAGCCGTTTCGTGTCGATAATGAAGGAAAAAAGATGACGACGAATCAGGGGCTAAAAGTTTCGAATGATGAGAATTCGTTGAAAGCTGGAGTTCGTGGGCCAACCATTATGGAGGATTTTCACTTTCGAGAGAAAATAACGCATTTTGATCATGAACGTATTCCGGAGCGTGTTGTACATGCGAGGGGCTTTGCCGCACATGGAGAATTTGAGCTGTATGAATCGATGGGGGAATATACTAAAGCGAAATTTTTACAGGACCCTAATAAGAAAACACCTGTATTTGTCAGATTTTCAACCGTAGTTGGAAGCTTAGGATCGATGGATACTGCACGTGATGTTCGTGGCTTTGCGACGAAATTTTACACGGACGAAGGAAATTATGATTTAGTTGGTAATAATATACCTGTCTTTTTTATTCAAGATGCCATTAAGTTTCCTGATTTAATTCATGCGGTAAAGCCTGAACCTCATAATGAAATGCCACAAGCAGCCTCAGCGCACGATACGTTTTGGGATTTTGTGGCGAACAATCAGGAAATCGCGCATATGATTATGTGGCATATGTCTGATCGTGCAATACCTAGAAGTTTTCGAATGATGGAAGGCTTTGGTGTTCATGCTTTTCGTTTCGTCAATGATAAAGGAAAATCGAGGTTTGTAAAATTTCATTGGAAGCCTGTGTTAGGGGTTCATTCACTCATTTGGGATGAAGCACAAATTATTGCTGGAAAGGATCCAGATTTTCAGCGACGTGATTTATGGGAATCCATTGAGATAGGTGATTATCCAGAATATGAGCTTGGTGTACAAATGCTTGAGCCAGAGGACGAATTTAAATTTGATTTTGATATTTTGGATGCAACAAAGCTGTGGCCTGAAGAGATAGTGCCAGTTAAAAAGATTGGGAAAATGACCTTAAATCGTAATGTGGATAATGTTTTCGCTGAAACAGAGCAAGTCGCCTTCCACCCTGGAAATGTTGTACCAGGCATAGATTTTACAAATGATCCACTTTTGCAGGGGCGGCTATTTTCTTATTTAGATACACAGCTAATACGTCTAGGGGGACCAAACTTTTCTGAAATACCGATTAACCGACCTGTTTGTCCAATTCATAACAATCAGCGCAATGGCTTTAGTCGTCAAACCATTAATATAGGAAAAGTGAGTTATCATAAAAATTCCTTGGCCAATAATACACCATCAACATCAACGGCAAGGGAAGGTGGCTTTGTCCATTATGAGGAAAAGGTTGAAGGACGTATCACACGAGCACGTAGTAAATCGTTTGATGATCATTTCTCACAGGCAAGGCTGTTTTGGAATAGTATGTCACCCCCTGAAAAACAGCATATTATTGATGCCTTCAGTTTTGAGGTAGGGAAGGTGAAAAGTAAGTCCGTTCGCCAACAGGTTGTCGATATGTTTGTCCGTGTTGATACAGCAATGGCAACGACTGTGGCCGATAATGTTGGTGTTAATCGTCCAAAAGGTGAGCAAATAAATGTCACATTATCATCACCTGCACTTAGTCAAGCTAATACTATAAAAATGCCACAAACACTTAAAGTAGGCGTGCTAATTGGTGATGGATTTGATGCAAATGAAGTTGGAGAAATACTGAAATATTTAACAAGACAGGGTGTTCGATACAGTATTATTTCCGACAGATTAGGGGTTGTTACTAGTAGTGATGGTGTACAGTTAACAGCAAGTGACACATTTATTACTACGGATGCAGTACTATTTGATTCGTTATATGTTGTAGGCGTAAAAGCAAAAAATCAGGCAAAGTTTAATTCGCATATTGTAAATTATATCAATGAAGCGTATAGACATTACAAACCGATAGGTATAGCTACATCTGGAACGACATTTTTTAATATGTCCAATGCCAATGTAGGACCAGGCATTGTGTTGGCAACTGGCGACAAAGATTTCGCTAAGAAATTTGTAAAAGCAATTGCTCAACAACGCTTTTGGGAACGGAATATTTATTAACTTACATTATTTTGCTCGCGGGTTTAGGGAATACTCGCGGAAGCAGGGAGAATATCCGCGGAAGCAAAGGGAATCCCTGCGAGAAGCAGATGGAATACCGTGATGACAATACTTATAATGAAATTCTCTCATTGTTCTATTAAGAATAATGAGAGAATATTTTTGCTTATTGTACGTTAAATTCAATTGTTGCTGATGGTTTGTACTCCATTTTTGTTCATTAGGGCCCACTGTGTAAAAATCAGCGCTCCCTTTTACGATATAATGTCCTTTTGGAAAATGACCATTCATTGTTTGTTTCATAAATTCAACGAGTTTAGGTTCTGAAAATTCGTTGTAACCGCCACCGCTCGTGTAGACCTCTTCGTAGGGAGCATTTCGTTCAAGAATACGTGTAATTAATGGAGTATCCATTGCACTAGGTATTTCAAAATTTCGGGTCGTTTCCTGCAAATTAAATAAAAATGGGGAGCCTCCGTGGTAAATGGTTACATTTTGTGCTTGCCCTACATATGTGAGTTTAGCTGTTATCTTTATGGATTCCCCCTCTGTGAAGGTGGGTTGACGTTGGGGTAGAAAAAATGTTACTGAATTTCCTGTAACATTTATGGCATTGCATTCAAATTTTGTAAATGCTATGGTGGTAAATGAGGTGAATTTTGTGGGAAAATTTGATATTGCAATTATTGGCGCAGGTCCTGGGGGCTATGTAGCAGCCATTCATGCAGCAAAAAGTGGCAAGAAGGTCGCTTTAGTAGAGCGCGATAAAGTAGGAGGGGTCTGCTATAATGTCGGCTGTATTCCTTCGAAAATATTGTTGGAACATAGTAAGCTCATTCAAGAAATACAACGTGGTAATGACTGGGGCATTGAAACTTCTACAGTCAATGTGAATTTTCCACGATTAATGAAACGTAAGGATGCTATTATTGACGAGCTTTTAACGAATATTGAGGACTTTATTTTGAGCAATCAAATTACCTTTTATCGAGGAGAAGCGGAAGTTTCTAATGATTTAACTGTAACAGTTGGTAGTGAGACCTTTACAGCAACGGATATCATTTTAGCAACCGGGAGTAAACCATTTGTCCCCCCTTTTAAAGGTTTAGAGACGTCTTCCTATTATACAACGGATACATTTTTTGATATGAAAGAGCTGCCAAAGCAGTTAACAATTATTGGTGGAGGCGTTATTGCAGTAGAGATGGCATTTAGTTTAGCACCACTTGGAACAAAGGTGACGGTGCTAAATCATAGTGAAGATATTTTACAGACAGAAGAGCCAGATGCACGACCACTTATTCGTGAAAAGATGAAAAAGCTTGATATTGAGCTTGTGACAGATTTCCAATTTGAGCATTTTAATGGTAATGGAATTCATACATCTAAAGGCATTTATACATATGAAAATCTTTTGTTTGCAACGGGTCGACGCCCGAATACAGAAATAGCCCAGCAGCTTGGATTAGCATTCGATGGTCGATTGATTGCTGTCAATGAGCATCTTGAAACAAGTCAGCCACACATTTATGCTATAGGTGACTTAGTTGGTGGTTACCAGCTAGCTCATTCAGCGAGTGCAGAAGGAATTCATGCTGTGGACCATATTTTAGGAAATAAGCCGGCACTGATTGATCAAACTTCGATTCCTCGCTGTGTTTATACACATCCTGAAATTGCGACATTTGGTTTATTGGAAGAGCAGGTGGAAGAACCTTTTACAGTTACTCAAATGCCTTTACATACAAACCCTAAGGCATTAATGGAAGGAAATACAGTCGGCTTTATTAAGCTTATTGCGACGAAAAAGGAAGGACGTATTTTAGGAGCTTGTGTTGTTGCTGATGGGGCAACGGAAATGTTAAATGCTATTTTAGCTACTAAAAATGCTGGTGGCAATGCCCATACTCTCGCAAATATGATTTTCCCACATCCTACAGTATCAGAGCATATTGGGGATGGTGCAAAAGCTGTTTTTGACAAAGCCATTCACCAATAAAGGTCTCAAAACTACATTCTTCAGAGGAAGGCTATCCTTCTCGTTGGGGGAATGTAGTTTTTTCTTTTAATTTTATGAAGTGAAAAGTACCCATAACAATACTGTTAAGCCAAATATAATTAGTCCAAAAAAAGGAGAGTGTTTTAAAAATAACAATATGATACTTTTTGGGAGCGAATTTTTCGGAAATTAATAATGCAACACCTAATACCAAATCATATAAAATGCGTTTCTAGCAATAAATAATAAAAACAGCATTAATTTACTCATATAATAACATCTCGCCTAATGAAATATCGTGTTCAGCATCGCAATGAGGACAGTCAAACTGAGGAGTCGTTGAAGAAAAGCCTATTGACTTTGTAGGTTATTGTGTTATGTTAATTCTATAAGAATACTTGGTTTTGAAATTGAGTTGACTAGACATCTAGAGGCTTCTATTTTACGTAACGGATTTTCTCCGACCGTAAATATAGAAGCCTTTTTTATCTTTATATCGTGAATTTCTATTGAATTTGAGGAGGATGGGAATATGAGATTAGGATTTTAACTACCGATTTTTGGGGGATGGTTACGTAATGTAGAAAATGAGAATATGCCTGCAATATTTGATTACGTAAAATAGGTTATTCAAACAGGAGAAAAACTTGGCTTTGATGCGACGCTTATTGCCGAGCTATATTTAAATGATATTAAGGGCATTAATGCTGATGCACTTGAGGCGTGGATTTTTTTGTAGTAACTATGTATAGGGGAGTGGTAAATATGGTGAAAGCAGTTATTGTTAATGGTAGTAATTCGAGAAATTCACGCGTGACGGCTATTCATGATAAGGTGGAAAACTACTTAAAAGCACATGGAATAGTGGTACACACAAATTATGTACATGAACTGCCAGCCGAGGACTTAATTACGGCTAATTTTGCAAGTGAGGCCATCATTTCAGAAAATATACAAGTTGAAAAAGCAGATATTATCATACTTTTAACGCCTATTTATAAAGCTTCATATTCAGGAATAATAAAAACTTATTTAGATTTGCTACCGCAAAAAGCATTACATGGAAAGATCATCTTACCAATTGCTGTAGGTGGCTCTATTGGACATTTACTCGCATTAGAGTATGCATTAAAACCAATTTTAGCTGTATTAGGAGCTACGACTATTGCGCATTCTGTCTATATTGTTGATAAACAAATTATTCGGCTTGAAGATGGAAAGTTTGCTATTGAGGAAGAAGCTATCAACCGACTTGATGCAGAATTAAAACAATTACAGCAAATTGTATTAGTAAACTGAAAGATCCATTTAAGTATGAAGTTAGCGCATCACCATAACGTTTTCCGTTCCGACTAGGCGCTTTCCTGGGGGCAAAACGTGCGAAAGCTTAATAACGTTATTATTGATTTGGAAAATTTCCTTGAAGTATTTAGTGAGATTTTCAATAATCTTGAGGCACTCTTAATGCACTATGCAGCCATCTTGGAAAAGCGTGAAAATGTTCATTCTCAAACTTGAATTTAGTTGAGTCGTGGTAGACTTTTTAATTCCACCACCTAATAAGTTCAATATATCTTTCTAATTAATAGGGAACCGCTTCAGTGCTTTTGCTGAAGCGGTTCATTATATAATACCGATATATCTAATTAGAGAATTAGTTCCTTGTATAATCTATATATTGGATAGTCCTTATATGCCTCTTTAAAGTCTTCAGAAAAACTTTCATAAGATGCTTGAGCTTAAAGAGTACTTCCAAGCAAGCCACTTGCGGTCTACTTGCTAGTCTTTGAGCCAAAAATGAGCATGGTTTACGAGCTACCCAGCTTCGATTCATACAGAGCGAGTAAGTCTCTATAAAATTTACTGTTTAGTAAAGAAGCCTATTTTTTCGTAAAATGTTGGCAGGCCCCTTATCTAATTTATCCATCACACATTATATTTGACAGTGAGACAGTAGATACTTCCCTGTATTTGTGGTAAGAGATGTACGAATCCAATAGCTTCTGTAGCTGCCATAACGGCTTGCATGTGCTATTCTTGCCACACGCTCATAGGGTCCCATGGCTTGATCCGATCGCCATATTTCTCGGACAAAAAAGCTTTCATGTCTTCCAACTTTGCAGGGACCTCGTTCCAATTTGGAAGAGATGGCAACCCCCGTTTGCTTTTTAAGAGGATATCCACCGTAACATACAAACGTTCTGGCTGAATCCAATGAAGGAAGCGAGAAATATCGATTTGCTTGGTCAGGGACAAGGAATCAATCTCGTCATTGTAATGCTTGTTGAATTCACTGATTAGGTTCAAGAGGTAGTCTCTCTGCTCCTTCACGAAGTCCAGGCCGCAGATGGCGCCATGTCCTGGAACAACGATTTCGGGTTTAATGTCATCAATAATGCGATCAAGCACTTTAATCCAGTTGAGGGTTCCCTCTTCACTGTATGCCGTACAACCGTTAAATACGACATCGCCGGCGAACAGCACTTTTTCTTTTGGCATCCACAACAGCAAGTCACTGTCAGAGTGGGCCGGAGCTACATTGTAAATCATAACTTCAGTATCGCCAAGACGTATGTTGATATCGTCCTTTATCTCAATATTCGGGTGCATCCATTCTACGCCTTCCAGGTCGAATCCTTCAAATTCCGCTGCAAAAAACCGCTCTCCTTGAGTCGATTCCGAAGAATTCTTCCCTCTTCTGATTACGCTATCCATCCAGGCGATATTTTCGGTAAGGCGCTCTCTGGCCGCTTCCTTGTGCATAATAATGCAAGCTTCTTCAAACACTTTGTTCCCCCAAGCATGGTCGCTGTTATAGTGCGAGTTCACCACATAGGCGGGAGAGCCACCATTGCTTACTTCCTTAAAAGCATCTCGCATTTCTCGCGCATGGAATAAATCGAAGAACGTGTCATATACTAGGCCTTCACCTTTGTTGATAAACCCAGCATTGGCCCAACTGATGCCACGATACGGCGAAATACCGGCAAAGACGCCATCTGCGACTTCAAAAAATTTAACTCGAGGTTTTTGGATAATACTTCTATACTTCATATCAATTCTCCTTTGCATATATGTTTTTGGAGGTTAGTCATACTGACTATATCTTTAATATAGAGCATGGAGAATAAAAAAAACAAGCGAGTACTTGCATGCATTCACTCTATGCAATATGATATTAACTGAACAACATCACACTACATGGATGGAGGCGCTACAAAATGAAGCTAGTAACCTTTCACACCAAGACATCTCAGGAATCTCTGTTTGGGCTTGTCATTAACGAGAAATTTGTCGTGTCTTTTGCATCAATCATGAAAAAGCAGGGGACATTTGTTGACAGTCTACAAAGTATGGACAGCTATCTTCAACATTTGCCGGCAAGCCATGCTGCCGCTAAGGAATTGATGCAACATGCTGTTGGACAGCCGCATCAATTCAATGAAAATGAAATTTGCCCGATTGCAGCGGTAAAATTGCTGCCGCCGGTTCCGAACCCGGCTGCGCTTATTGATTTTGGGTTGACGCCAAGACATCTGAGAAATGCTGGCGTAAATCTGCTACAAAGAGAATACACAGGGCCGGAAAGAGAAGAGCGATAAATTAGGTACACTCACGCAATTGGTGCCTGATCATGTCAAGATTATGGAACCAAGCCGCTGGGAAAAAAGAAGCGATTTGCCTTAAATAAACGTTTATCAAAATGATGAACCCCGATCCCTATTGCATATGTAAAACTTGTAGTATAATAGGTTTAACATATGCAAAGGGAGTAATACAATGCATACTTCAGACAGAATTATTGAAGCTGCGACACTGCTCATAAAAAAGAAGGGCTATCGAGGAGTAAGCACCAAAGCTATTGCAACGGAAGCTAAAGTCAACGAATCTACAATTTTCCGGCATTTTGGAAGCAAGCAAGGCATACTGGAAGCCATCATTGAAAGACATTCGGATATCCCACAATTTGAGAAGCTGTTAAAAGAGGAAGCGACCGATAATCCGGAAATCGATCTGCTGAACGTAAGCCAGCAGTACCGCTTGTTTTTCCATAAAAATGCGGACATTATTTTGATTGGTATCCGCGATAAAGGAATGCTTCCCGAATTAGACAAGGTGCTGGCTGAGCCGCCGGTAAAGCTGCACTCTTTGCTGGTTGAATATTTTGAACGCCTGCAGAAGAAAAAAATTATAGCCAGACAGGATGCACGTCTTGCCGCTATGTCTTTTCTCTCTACATGCTACGGCTTTCAGATGAGCAAGCTGATTCACCAACAATATCAGTCCCAACTCGTCACCGAGGAAGAGTTCTACAAGTACAGTGTCTCATCGTTTGTTAAAGGAATACTGTCTCAGTCATAAAAAGGGCACGGAGTGTCATTTTGAGACAGTAAAAAAACACCTTATTTTACAGCCAGTTGACGGTATTGAACCGGTGACTGGTTGTTTAATTTGTTTATGAATAATAAAATTGTTTGAAAATTGGGGCAATGTTAAGGGGAGTATGGTGTTAGCCCTTCTGCTAATCTTGAAATGAGATTTGTGTAGTATAAACGAACAATTTAAAAAGTTTCTTTATTGGACAGGCACCTTCCAATCATTATTGCAGACAAAACAACATCATATTTTTTATATAGAAATTGTCTTTGTAAAATTAATGAACCAATTAATATACAAGTACATGCTGCTAAAGCAGTATAAATAAAAACACCCAAACCTCTCCCTCTATATTGTAAATTTTGTCACAAAAATTACAATAAGTCCTATATTCATTTATATGAAAAAAACTCACGTACATAACGCGAGTTTTCACTATTCTATAAAAACAGTTGTGCCTTAACCAATACATTTCCCTCTATTTCTTTGGCTTATTGCATAAGACACTCTTCCATCTTTAAAGAGCTAGTGCCATGTTTTAATCTAATAAGATAGTAATTATCGTAAAATTTGATACAGCTCATTAAGACTTTGTATTTCATAAGTAGGGACAATTCCAGTATGATTCGGTTTCTTTACAGAATTAAACCAACATGTATCTAATCCTGCTAACTGTCCTCCTTTAATATCCGCACTTAAGGAATCACCAATAATTAATCCTTTCTCCACAGAAAAATTAGAAATTCGTGCAAAAACATAATCGAAATATTCCTTCATTGGCTTTTGATAGCCCGTGTCTTCTGAAACAAAAATATCCTTAAAGAATGAATGTAACCCCGAATTACGCAGGCGTTTATCTTGCGTTTTGGAAACACCGTTTGTAACAATATATAAATCATATTCGCTTTGGAGATCTTGTATTAGTTCAAAGGCTCCAAGAATAAGCTGATCCCCTTCTTCTAAATAACGACGATAATTCTGTTCAAATAAAGATCCATCAACTTCTTGGCCGTACTCCTCAAATAAAATTGAAAATCGAGTATTCACCACCTCATCTCGGTCTATTTTTCCTTCTTCAAAGGATTTCCACAGGCCTTGATTTATTGTTTTATAACGTGCTGTAATTTCATCAGTTAAAGGGATTTTTTGTTCCTCAAAGAGTAAATGTAACGCCGTTCTCTCAGCTGCTTTAAAATCTAATAATGTATCGTCTACATCAAATAGTAATGTTTGATATTTCTTCATGTTGCTTCTCTCCCGTTCCTCTAAAAAAATATGCTTTTTCTTTTGTTCTCAAATAAATCGTATCACTTCTTCTTGTAAAAAGAATAGGAGATATCTCATACTAAATGATCGGTGAAAAAATGAAAATCGAAAAAAAACGAGATGAAATTTACAATTATGTACAGCACTTCAACTTTTAAACGTTCTTTATCATTTGATATTTTTCCATATACAGAAGTTCATTTATTTAAGAGAACTGATTTGTAACGAAGGAGAAGAATTACCATATCTTTATTACCTCATTTCCGGAAAAGCAAAAATATATATGAGTCATCCGAATAGAAAAAATTCCTTAATTAACTTTGTAAAAGCTCCCTCGCTTATTGGAGAATTAGGATTAATTGGAGTTGAATCCGTAACAAAAGGAATTGAAGCTATAGAACCTTGTATCTGTTTAGCTCGCCCTCTTAAAGATTGTCATCATCTCCTATTACAAGACGCACATTTCTTACAACAGCTATGCAAATTTATTGGAGAAAAAGCAATCACTTGAACTGAACAATATGCGAAAAGTTATAATTATCCCTTAGAAAATCGATTAGCAGCCTTCATTCTGTTAACAGAACAAAACGATTGTTATCTGGATAAACATACATAGGCCTCTGAATACTTAAAATTACAACAGTTAGCAGATGATATTCCACAATTGGAAGCAGCATTATTGATTACACGCTTAAAAAACTATTTATTTACTCTTGAAGAAATCAAGGTTATTTTAACTAATTGGCAGGATGCCGATCTTTTTCAAGCTAAAATGAAGACCAAACAAGAAAATCTAACGCAACAGATAACTTGTTATTTTGTACGGGTGATTTATGTTTGAATTTATTCAATTTGTTTTTAACGACCACGTTAAGGTCGATGAAGTTTCTCGCCGCATGCATAAGCAGCTCGACTTCTTGAGCATAAATGGCGGGAGCAAGAGCCGGTAAGGAGTGAAGAAAAATGAGTATATATGTTTGGTTTAAATATATCCATATCATGGCTGCAATCATCATGGTTGGTACGACGATAACCAATGGTCTGGCCAAAATGTTATCGGATCGCACCGGAAATGTACATCGAATCGCTTCAGCCATGACGTTCACCATGTATTTTAATAAAATTCTCATGTTTCCCTCTTTAGTTGTTTTAGCGATCAGCGGCATCGGGTTAACCGCCATCCTTCATCGTTCTTTGTTGGAAGGGTGGATTTTCCAATCCGTGATCATGCTTATGGCTTTGTTCGCACTATTTGGAATCGGTTTGCGGTACGAGCGACGAATGCACAGCATCGCCTTGCATTCGGAAGAAAACAAGTGGCGCGAGATGCCGAGCGATTATTGGACATGGAGCAAAATATCAATCCCGATCGGCTTTTTGGCCATGGTGGTCATTTATTTTGCTTACGTTATACTTGATGGTCGGGCAGAGAAGCCTTTTTTAATTTTTTGTAGGGGAGGTTTCCATCGTGAAAAGAGTATTAGAGTCTGTTTAAAACCACGCCTGTTGATTAACATGCTTCTTTAAGTTTTTCTAATTTATACCTATTTGGTGAAGTACAAAATAGCGCATTATAGGAAATAACCTCCTATAATGCGCTATTTTTAATTAGCTTCAGGTTCTTCTTTTTTCTCAATCGGTGTTGTAGAGAGATATAAGAAAGCCTCATCTTGCAATAGCAATAATTTTTCTTCACAAACACCGTGCGCTAATGGTCCAGAAAAAATAGATTCCCACCAAGTTCCTGTTGTTGTTGTCATTCATTTATGCCCCCATTTCAATTTTTCAATATGTAGTTGTAAATTTCCCGAAATCACAAAACCTTCTACAGCTCTAACTTATTCTTTACACATCCCCTCGTTTAAGAAAGAGGAATTTTGGTTGTCAATGTTGTATCGTATAGACAAAGATAGTTTGTTTCGAAATGAAAAAACTATGTATGCCATTTTAAAAAAGGGGTGCTTTTATTATGAATTTTACGACGCAAGATGTAGAAAATATGATTACAGAGCAACGTCAATTTTATTTTTCTCGAGCAACGAAGAGTACAAAATTTCGAAAAGAGCAGTTACTAAAACTGAAGAAAACGATTTTAAAATATGAAAAAGAAATTTTGAATGCTCTCTATTTAGATTTACGAAAGAGTGAGTTTGAGGCATATGCAACAGAAATTGGCATTGTTTTAGATAGTATTTCTTATATGGTAAAGCATGTTGAAGAATGGATGAAACCTGAAGCTGTAAGAACTCCGATTCAATACCAGATGGGAAAAAGCTTTATTGTAAGAGAGCCATATGGCGTAACATTAATCATTGGTCCATTCAATTATCCATTTCAACTTGTCATGGAGCCATTAATCGGTGCAATTGTTGGTGGTAATACGGCTATTGTAAAACCATCAGAAACATCTGTGCATACAGCAGCAATCGTTAAAAAAATAATCGAAGAAACATTTAATCCTTCATACGTGCGTGTTGTGGAAGGAGAGAGAGAAGAAGTGTCAACACTTATTCATGCGTCCTTTGACTATATATTTTTTACAGGGAGTGTGGCAGTCGGAAAAGTTGTTGCAAAGGCAGCAGCAGAACGATTAACACCAATTGCCCTCGAACTTGGCGGGAAAAGTCCCGCAATTGTCGATCAAACAGCCAATTTAGAAGTAGCGGCGAAAAGAATCGCTTGGGGTAAATTTACAAATACTGGTCAAACCTGTGTGGCACCAGATTATGTCCTTGTCCATAAAGATGTCTATGATCAATTTATGAAAATATTGAAAGCAACGATTCGTTCCTTCTATGGTAAAAATGCATTAAAAAGCCCTGACTACGGCCGTATTGTGAATTTAAGACAATTTGATCGCTTACAGCAAATTATCGTGGAAGAACGTGATGCTATTACATTTGGTGGTAGAACAGATCGTGATGATTTGTATATTGAGCCTACAATTATTGGATATGTGAAATGGTCAAGTCCTTCGATGCAGGATGAACTATTTGGTCCGATTTTACCTGTGATGATGTACGATGATTTACCGCTGGCCATTCACCAAATTCGTCAGCTACCAAAGCCTTTAGCGGCGTATTTTTTCTCAGAGCATGAAAAAGCTACCCAGTACTTTTTAGAGGAATTACCATTTGGTGGCGGATGTATTAATGATACGATTACACATGTGGGGAATTTATATTTGCCATTTGGCGGTGTTGGGTCATCAGGGGTAAAAGCATACCACGGGAAGGCAAGCTTTGAAAACTTTACCCATCCCAAATCCATCTTAAAAAAATCTTCGAAGTTAGAGACGAATGTTCTCTTTCCCCCATATAAACAAAAGGTTAAGCTTGTGCGAACTATTATGAAATAGTAAAAATGAGGCGTCGGATCGCTAAAGGTCCTTGACGCTTCACTTTTTTTAGTAGTCACATTAACCAAGCTCTCCAAATATAACTTCCAACATACATGAATCAATAACGATTGTCGATAAATGTTGATTTTTGATAAGTCAGGTTATTTTGAGCTCTCAGATTAAAAATTGGAGATGCCATTTATATAAGTTGAGTGGAGGCTGGGCGACTCCTTGGGGACCAGCAATAGGGGAACGAAGGCTAAAACCATCACGTCCTGTGATAATCCTTCGTGACCAACATCGGTGCTGCTGCCGCTTCGCTTTCGCGCAAAAAACATCTGTTGGCCCGAGACCCTGCAGCGAAGCGGGTTTTGTCTGTGCGAAAGCGAAGCGTCAGCAACAAAGCGCCTAGCCGGAACGGAAATTAACCCCACGTTATGGTGAGGAGCCAAATTTCGGTGAAATATTAAAGATATATTGAAATGATAGCGTTTTCATCGAAAAAACGTCTTACAAGCATTTTCTTTATGGGCGAATAAGTAGTAAAATAAATTCAATAGAATGTGGGGGTATTCATCTTGTCATTTTTTGTCGAATAAACAACAAATGATGAAATGAATGTAGAGATTGATTGGAGGACTATGAAATGTATGCAGAGGAATTGTTGAATGCATTACCTTTGAAAAAAATAATTGGAGTGCTACCTGACCAAGTAAGTGATATTGTAATTGATTCACGAAGTGTACAACCAAATAGTATGTTTGTTTGTATAAAAGGTTATACAGTAGATGGTCATGACTATGCACAAAAAGCTGTTGAAGGTGGCGCAACAATTGTTGTGACGGAACGAAGATTACCATTAGGAGAAAATATTGCACAGGTCATTGTGAAAGATACGGATCGAGCAGTTGGCTTGTTAGCTGCAAAGTTTTTTGACTATCCGTCGAAAGATATGACAATGATTGGCGTAACAGGGACAAATGGAAAAACATCTGTAACAGGTATTATTCAAAATATAATGCATGGTATGGGTGAGAAATCTGCACTAACAGGAACAATCGGCTTTAATTTAAATGGTATTTTATATGAATCAGCAAATACTACAAGCGATGCATTATCGACTCAACAAATGATATTCCGTGCAAAAATGGAAGGCTGCCGATTAATGACTATGGAAGTATCTTCACACGGTTTAGCACTTGGACGTCTAGCTGGCGTAGAGTATGATGTAGCTATTTTTACAAATCTTACACATGATCATCTTGATTTCCATGGAACGATGGAGGAATATGGCCATGCGAAGGGCTTATTATTCTCTCAATTTGGACAAGACTTAGAAAAGAATAAATGTGTAGTGTTAAATGCTGATGATGCTTGGTCAGAGCGCTATGCTGCGATGACACCATTTCCAGTATGGACATATGGTTTAAAAAATGAAGCAGCTGATTTCCGAGCTATTAACTGTGAGTATCATGATTTCATGACTTCTTTTGACGTTGATATGCCAGAGGGAATATACCATGTGAAAATGCATTTACTCGGGGAATTTAATATATACAATGTGCTTGCTGCTATGGTTGCTTTTTATGGCCGTGGCTATTCAATGGAAACAATCATTGAGCAAATTGAGCAATTACCACCAGTGAAGGGACGTATGGAGAAGGTTTGCTCAGATTTACCTGTGCAGATTTTTATTGATTATGCACATACACCTGACGCAATAGAAAAGGCGATCTCTTCAGCTCAACCATATAAAAAAGGCAAGCTTATTTTCCTAGTCGGTACAGGTGGCAATCGTGATAAATCGAAACGTCCAGCAATGGCAGAAAAGGCATCAGCCGCGGATTACGTTATTTTAACGACAGATGACCCACGCTATGAAGACTACGATAGTATTACAGGTGATCTTGCCAAAGGGATGCTACATGAAAATTATGCATGTATAGGAGACCGTGCTGAGGCAGTACGTCATGCGATTGAGATTGCTGAACCAGGGGATATGATTATTTTTGCTGGTAAGGGCCATGAAGATTATCAAATTATTGAGAATACTAAATATCCGCATAGTGATGCAGATATTGCAATAGAAGCTGGCCGTCTAAAATTTGTATAATATATGATCTCCAATGAGGATGTTAGAGCGTACTTGATAGTGAAAGCTTAATGCATGAAATAATGCGGCAAGTTCACCGTACTTAGAGAACCCTTTTAGTTAGTACTAAAGGGTTTTCTTTTTGGGTACTTTTACCTTCTATCAGCAGGTGTTTGGACACCTGCTGATAGAAGGTAAAGCCTCCGGCGAATGTCACGGAATCGGAAAGGAGTTCTATGTGCAGGCACAAAGCCGATTCCGGACACAATTATGCCGAGGCATAATTGACCATGAAGGTGAATGTATCGATGTTAACAAACAAGTGAGTCGATAGAAAGAAAGCAGCAGTCATCGAAATGTTTGAGGAAGCTATAACATTGAGCCTCATCACTTCTTTTTTTGGGGAAATCATGTAAAAAGGTTGTAAGAAGGGCAAGTCTTCTTTTATTATTATTAAGTATGAAAAAAGGAGAATGACGAGATGAATTCAAATTTAGAAAAAGATATATTATCGCGTCGAACTTTTGCCATTATCAGTCACCCTGATGCTGGGAAAACGACGATTACAGAAAAGCTTTTACTATTTGGTGGTGCCATTCGTGATGCCGGTACGGTAAAAGGAAAGAAATCAGGTAAGTTTGCAACATCTGACTGGATGGAAATTGAAAAGCAACGTGGGATTTCTGTAACTTCTTCAGTTATGCAATTCGATTATAGCGGCTCACGTGTCAATATTTTGGATACTCCAGGTCACCAAGATTTCTCGGAGGATACGTATCGTACATTAATGGCGGTGGATAGTGCTGTCATGGTCGTAGATGCTGCCAAAGGTATTGAAGCTCAAACTTTAAAGCTCTTCAAAGTTTGTAAAATGCGCGGTATTCCAATTTTTACCTTTATCAATAAACTAGACCGTCAAGGGAAGGAGCCACTTGAGCTGATTGAAGAGCTTGAGGAGGTACTTGGCATTAACGCTTACCCAATGAACTGGCCTATCGGTATGGGTAAAGAGTTTCTAGGTATTTATGATCGTTATAATAAACGTATCGAGCAATTCCGTACTGATGAAGAAGAACGTTTCTTACCAATTGATGATAATGGGGAACTTGCAGTCGAGCATCCTATGAAGGTGACTTCATATTATTCACAAGCAATGGATGACATAATGTTGCTCAACGAAGCGGGTAATGAATATTCTGAAGAAAAAATTCGTCGTGGTGAATTAACACCTGTTTTCTTTGGTTCTGCCTTAACAAATTTTGGTGTGCAAACATTCCTTGAAACATATTTACAATTTGCACCGACACCACAGCCTCGAATTACTGAGGATGAACTATTTATTGATCCAGTTGAGCATGGGGAGTTTTCGGGCTTCATTTTCAAAATTCAAGCCAACATGAATCCTGCACACCGTGACCGTATTGCCTTTGTGCGTATCGTATCGGGTAAATTTGAACGTGGCATGAACATGACTTTATCTCGTACAGGTAAATCATTCAAAGTGACACAATCTACGCAATTCCTAGCTGACGACCGTGAAACAGTAGATGAAGCTGTTGCTGGTGATATTATCGGTTTATATGACACAGGTACTTATCAGATTGGTGATACAGTTGTAGGTGGGAAAAAGACATTCCAATTTGAAAAACTGCCACAGTTCACTCCAGAGCTATTTGTTCGTGTAACTGCGAAAAATGTTATGAAATCTAAGCAATTCCATAAAGGGATTTTACAATTAGTGCAAGAAGGCGCTATTCAATATTATAAAACGTTGCATACAGAGGAAGTTATTCTTGGAGCAGTTGGTCAATTACAATTTGAAGTTTTTGAGCATCGTATGAAAAACGAATATAATGTTGAAGTGAAGATGGAGCCAGTTGGTTCGAAAATTGCAAGATGGATTGAAAACGAAGAAGATGTTAAAGAATCGATGTCTTCAGGTCGTTCAATGCTTGTAAAAGACCGTTTTGATAATTTTGTGTTCCTATTTGAAAATGAGTTTGCTATGCGTTGGTTCGCTGATAAAAACGAAAACATTAAACTGTATAGTCTCTTATAATAAAAACAAAATTGTCAGGATGATTTCCGTTCCAGGCTACTCGCTTTCCCTGCGGGAAGCTTTGCTCTGCAACGAAAGCGAAGCGACAGGAGCACTCGAGTAGCCTTCCACTCCAATCAGCAATAGCGTAGAACTTTTATAAAATTTATGCATTGCAAAAGTGAACGTAGTGGTTACTCATCAGAATGGACTTACAACAGTTAAGCCAATTGTATAACTGTTATTGCCGCGGCTTCGTTTTGCCAAAGAGCCATACTTTTTTTATATGACACTTTAATTTCATGAAAAAACACGAATCGACATGTTGCGATTCGTGTTTTTTTACAAGGAAAATTGGAGCTATATGTAGAATATATACAGTATTAGGAAATATAATCTTGATAAAAAGTCTCCAGGGAAGAATATGTAAATTTATAAGATCTTTACTAAAAAATGGGGTTGCATTTGTTAAAACCTATACTATGTATATATAAGTTGATTGGAGTGGAGACTGGGCGACTCCTAGGGGATTAGCGATAGGGGAACGAAGGCTAAAACCATCACGTCCTGTGATAACGCCTTCGTGACCAACATCGTGTTGGCCCGAGACCCTGGAGCGAGCAACGCGAGTGAAGCGGCTCATCGGACGCTCCCAGGAAAGCGCCCAGTCGGAACGGAAATCAACCACATGTTATGGTGATAACCAATTTTATAAATTATTCTCCTCTTAGGGTATTATAGAGGGAAAGGGATAGAAAAGGAGCTTGTAAAGTGAACATTAGTAATTTTTCTATTAAAAGGCCTGTTTTTACAATAGTTACGATGATATTAGTCATTATATTAGGTGGCGTTTCATTATTAAAAATACCTATTACGCTTATTCCAGAATTACGTCCGCCAATAGGCATCGTTGTTACTTCTTATCCTGGTGCAAGTCCAACAGAGGTTAATGAGAAAATAACGAAGCCATTAGAAACAACGCTCGCCACCTTACCAGGGATAAAAAAACTACAGTCTACCTCTCAAGAAGGATCCAATTTAATTATTCTCGAGTTTGATTGGTCAACTAATATTGAAGATGCTCAGCTCGATATTTTACAACGAATCGATATGACCCCTTTACCGAATGGTGCTGAGAAACCTAGCTTTTTAAAATTTGATCCATCACAATTTCCTATAATACAACTTTCACTACGGGCGGAAAATGATAATGTAGATGTGCGTTTACTGGCGGAAGCCTTGGAAAAAGAACTTCGTCGAACAGCTGGTGTCGCGAGTGTCAATATTTCCGGTAAGCTAGTAGAAGAAGTTCAAATAACTTTAGATGAATCGAAGCTAGTTGAAAAAGGATTAACCCAAGCAGATATTATTCAAATTATTCAATCGAGCAATGTTTCTCTTCCTGGTGAACCAGTGTTAACAGCAGATGGGAAAATGTTAACTACTCGAATTTTAAGCACTTTAAATTCGCCAGAAAGCATTGCTGATTTAATCATTTCAGTAAATCCACTAGATGGTAAAGCATTAACAGTTGGAGAAGTAGCGACTGTTGAGCGCACAGAGCAAAAATCCGTAACTACAACCCGAGCAAATGAGTATCCAGCAGTATTAATGTCTGTGTTACAGGAGTCGGGTGCTAACACGGCAGAGGTATCAAAAGCTTTTAAAGAAGCTTTAAATGAATTGTTAACGAAGAAGCAATATCAAGGAATCGTTGCAGACGTTTTAGTGGACCAAGGAAACTACGTGGATTTAGCGATTAGTAATATCGGATCCTCTTTACTTTTAGGTGGATTATTCGCAATGTTTGTATTATTTGTCTTTCTACGTAGTGTGAAAAGCCCTATTATCATCGGTATTGCGATTCCATATTCAGTGATTGTTACATTTGTTTTAATGTTTTTTGCAAATTTCTCGCTCAATATTATGACATTAGGGGCGTTAGCACTTGGCATCGGTATGCTGGTTGATAATGCTATCGTCGTTATTGAAAATATTGAACGACATTTAGGACTTGGCAAGGACCCGATAGTAGCAGCTAAGGAAGGGACAAAGGAAGTGGCACTTGCGATTACAGCTTCCACTCTCACAACTATTGCAGTATTCATTCCTGTAATGTTTATTGAAGGATTGATAGGGCAAATTTTCACAGAATTTGCATTAACTATTTCCTTTAGCTTAATTGCTTCATTAGTCGTTGCGTTAACAGTTGTCCCAATGCTTGCAAGTCGTCTTTTAAAAATGAAATTAACGAATATTTATGAAAAACGTAATGAGTCATCCTTTTACAAGAGCTACAAAACATCAATTATTTGGGTATTGCGTCACCGTATGCTTGTACTAATCTCAGCAGTTGTCTGTTTTGGACTTGCATTGTTTGGGCTTATGAAAATTGGCACAGAGTTTTTACCGCCAACCGATGAAGGATTTACATCCATTAGTGTAAATCTTGAAAAAGGGGTAGCAGTATCAGAAACAGAAAAAGTTGTTGCGAAAATTGAGGAACGCTTGAAACGGGAGAAAGATGTTGACGTATATGTTAGCTTAATCGGTGGTACACAGCAGGCACAAGCACGAGGACAAACAAGTGCAAACCAAGCAGAGCTATATGTAAAGCTTGTCCCTTTAGCAGATAGGGACCGTTCGATTTTTGAATTTGTGGAAGAGGTTGAGCGAGATTTGCATGCAGAGCTAGGTGAGCAAGTTGAACTCAACTTCAATGTCTCAACGACAACAGGTTCGACACCAAATACATTAACGTTTAGGCTAACAGACTCTGATGAGCAAAGACTTCATAGCTCTGTTGATAAAGTACAACAGGAGCTATCAAAGGTAAAAGCCATCACAAAGGTATCGACGGATTTAGATATTACTGTCAAAGAAATTCAAGTCGAAGTAGACCGAGAAAAGGCGAAGGACTACGGATTTGTACCTGCACAAATTGCTCAAACTGTCAATCAAATGACGAAGGGTCAGCTAACTACGCAAATAATGGCTGAGGATGGTGCTGTATTGCCTGTTTATACAGGCTTTGGACAAGTGTTTAATGATAGTATCGAGTCATTAAAATCGATGCAGCTTCGTTCACCTGCTGGTTTATTTGTAAAGCTAGAGGACATTGCGACTGTTTCTGTACAGGAAGGACCAGTATCGATAAGACGTTCTGATCAGGCGGCTGCTGTTGCATTTTTTGTTGAGTATGAAACGAAGGAATCACTAGGAGGCATCTCAGCAAAAGTGGACAAAGTATTAGAAAAAGCAGATTTACCAACTGAAACTCAAGTTGTCTTTAGTGGAGATCGTGAGCTTTATGATAGTGCGATTAACGATATGCTTTTAGCAGTTGCGTTAGCAATAGTGCTTGTATATATCGTGATGGCTGCACAATTTGAATCATTCAAATATCCATTCGTTATCATGTTCACAGTACCATTAATGATTATTGGCGTTGCAATTGCAATGTTTGCTACGAACACGTTAATTGGTGTGACATCTGTTATAGGGATCTTAGTACTAGTTGGAATTGTCGTGAATAACGGGATTGTACTTGTCGATTACATTAATCAACAAAAAGCTAGGGGAATGGCGACGTATGATGCGATTTTACTTGCTACACAAGATCGACTTCGACCAATTTTAATGACTGCACTAACAACAATCTTAGGATTGCTGCCACTTGCTCTTGGCATGGGAGAAGGAACAGAGATGAATCAACCGATGGGGATTGTAGTAATCGGAGGACTTGTGACATCAACTTTGTTGACATTATATATTGTACCGATTGTATATAGTTTAATGGATAAAACAACAAGGAAGATGCGGTAAGTTCAGGGGGGGGATGAGAGATGGGGATTCATTTTTTTACAGGTTTTCCGGGTTTTATTTCAAGTCAATTAATTCGAGAGTTATTTCGAAAAAATCAATCACAGGAAGTAATCGCAATTGTTTTAGCTGGGGAATTAGTAAAGGCGAATGTAGAAAGAGAAAATATACTAGCAGAGTTTCCTAATTGTTCTATTCATATTGTAGAGGGAGATATTACATTACCAAATCTCGGTCTAGAAAATCAAGCTGTACAGGAAATTGTACCTCAAATTGAGGTGCTCTGGCATTTAGCTGCAATTTATGATTTAGCAGTACCACGTGAACTAGCATGGAAGGTCAATGTGCATGGTACGACGATGGTCAATGAGTTTGTTCGAACACTTCCAAACTTAAGACGCTATATGTATTTTAGTACAGCGTATGTAGCAGGAACACGTGAAGGTGTATTATGTGAAAACGAACTAATTCGCCCTCCTGCATTTAAAAACTATTATGAGGAAACAAAATATGAAGCTGAGCATCGAGTAGAGGATTTGAAATCGGAAATACCATTGACAATTATTCGACCTGGCATAGTTCGTGGACATTCTGAAACAGGAGAGACTATTAAATTCGATGGGCCTTATTTCTTTTTAAATATGGTGGATAAATTAAAATGCCTTCCGTTTATCCCGTATATTGGTCAATCGAAATCAACAATAAATGTGGTGCCAGTGGATTACATTATAAATGCTTCGACTTATCTAGTTGATGAAAAATGTGCTGAAGGGAAAACCTTGCACCTAACGGACCCGAATCCGCATCCTGTACAGGAAGTGTATCGTACGATGGTAAAATTATTAACTAACCATTATCCTAAGGGGCGATTACCGTTAATACTAGCAAGAATATCTTTACAAGTGCTACTTATTCGAAAATATCTAGGTGTTGAGCAAGAAACTTTAGACTACTTAACTTGGAATGCTAAGTTCGATACTTCAGAAGCAGTTACTATTTTGAAAAAGGGTGGTATTACTTGCCCCGATTTTATACAGACTATGCCTAGAATGATTGATTTTTATTTAGTGCATAAAGAAGATAAACGTTATCAAATTCAAATAAAGTGAAGCTTCCTTTAGTGGTATGTAGATAGAGAGTTAAAGTTTACCAGATTGAAGTTATTGTGGGTTAATAGTAGGGGTAGATAATTTTGCCACTCATATATGATAGTGCTATAATAAGTTAACAGAAGAAAAACCTTCGACGTTTGTCAAAGGGGAGTAGCTAACAGATACGAGCGATGTATCTGGATTACATTCGTCATGACATGGTTTTTACCATCGGGTGTGATAGGCGAGTAACTCTATGCTAGCGATAATTCAACTACTAGTAATAGAGCGAAACTGATAAAAAATGTCAGGTATTTATTTGCTCAGCGAGACCTTTGCCTTTTTATAGAGGCAGAGGTCTTTTCTTTTGTACTCGTATAATAATGACTATTTTGGGTATAGAGAGCTTTAGAGGAGGCACATGAATGGAATCAATTTTATTACAATACGGTTGGGTACTTATTGTACTTGTAGTATTAGAAGGGTTATTAGCAGCAGATAATGCAGTTGTAATGGCTGTGATGGTGAAGCATTTACCACGAGAGCAACAAAAAAAAGCATTATTCTATGGATTATTCGGCGCGTTAATTTTCCGATTCTCAGCACTCTTTGTCATTACAGTATTAGTGAATTATTGGCAAATTCAAGCGTTGGGAGCAGCTTATTTATTATTCATGTCTGCCAAAAATATATATGATTTGCGTTATAAAGGAGATTCAAAAGAAGTATCTAACGATGAAGCGGAGAAAAAGGGCGCTAGTTTTTGGATGACAGTGCTAAAGGTAGAAGCCGCGGATATTGCATTTGCTATTGATTCTATGCTTGCTGCAGTTGCCATTGCTGTATCTTTACCGCAGTTAGGAAACTTTGATATAGGTGGCATCAATGGTGGACAATTTATCGTCATGTTACTTGGAGGATTTATCGGAGTCATAATGATGCGATTCGCGGCGCAATGGTTTGTGAAATTATTAAATGACTATCCCTCACTTGAAACCGCTGCGTTTTTAATTGTAGGTTGGGTAGGCGTGAAGCTTGTTGTGTTAACTTTGTCACATGAGAAGGTGGGTATTTTACCTGCAGAGTTCCCACATTCTACTGCGTGGGAGTTAACTTTCTGGATTGTATTAGTGGGCATCGCATTAGTAGGCTATTTAGTAGGAGTTCGTCATAAAAAACAAGTTCAATGATCTTTTAGAGGAATAGTCGTATCTATTCCTCTTTCTTTTTTTAAGTATTTTTTCTATACTAATATCTATCGAGTTTGGCATCATATAAGGAAGGGGTTGTCAAAGTGCCCTGGAAAAGATCAAAAAATAGACTTGTAACACCTTTTCAGGTACTTGTCTCTTATTATTTTATAGCTATAGCGATTTCCTTCCTGTTACTACGGCTACCAGGCGTTCATCAAGAAGGTGTAAAAGTTTCATTATTAGATAGTTTGTTTACTGCAGTAAGTGCAGTTAGCGTAACAGGTTTAACAACAATCAATATATCTGAAAGCTATACAAAATTTGGGCTCGCGATGGTTCTTGTCATTTTACAGCTTGGCGCAATTGGCATTATGTCACTTGGTACCTTTGTGTGGTTACTAGTTGGCAAAAAAATTGGTATGCGTGAGCGTCAATTGATTATGATCGATCATAATCAATACAATTTGTCAGGGGTTGTTCAATTAATTCGGGAAATATTGAAAATCTTAATTGGTATTGAATTGATGGGTGCATTTATTTTAACTTTGCATTTTACGAAATATTTCGGTACTTTTCAAGAAGCCTTGTTTCATGGTGTCTTTGCCTCCGTTTCAGCTACTACAAATGGTGGCTTTGATATTACAGGTATGAGTTTGCTTCCGTTTCATAAAGATTACTTTGTTCAAGCGATAACGATGGTGCTAATTGTGCTTGGCGCAATAGGCTTCCCAGTCTTAATTGAAGTGAAAACCTTTTTACTGAATCGCCATGCAAATTTCCGCTTTAGTTTATTTACAAAAATAACAACCTCCACATATGCAATTTTATTTGTGGTAGGGGCTGTCGTTATTTTATTGCTTGAATCATTCCATTCCTTTAAGGGAATGTCTTGGCATGAGGCTCTGTTTTCTGCAATGTTCCATTCTGTATCAACACGATCAGCTGGACTTACGACGTATGATGTAACAACCTTTAGTGAAGCGACAGATATTTTTATGAGCTTTTTAATGTTTATTGGTGCCTCACCAAGTTCAGTTGGTGGTGGGATACGTACAACAACGTTTGCAATGGCCATTTTGTTCCTAATCACCTTTTCACGAGGAAGAGAGGATATTCAAGTATTCGGACGTGAAATATATTTAATTGATGTATTCCGCTCGTTTGTTGTTATTTTATTGGCATTCTTTATGGTATTAGTTGCGACAATTATTTTACTCATTAGTGAGCCACACGCATCACTGATTCAAATAATTTTTGAAATTACATCAGCGTTCGGAACGTGTGGGATGTCTTTAGGAATCACCTCCGACCTATCGGTAATTGGCAAAATTATCATTATGATTTTAATGTTTGTTGGTCGTGTCGGTTTAATTTCCTTCCTTTACACTCTAGGTGGTGGAGGTAGAGGCAAAAAATCAAGTTATCACTATCCTAAAGAACGAGTAATTATTGGATAAAGTACTAGAAAATCAAAAAAGAGCTAATGTAGCTCTTTTTTAATTTCCTTAATATTTTCCGGTTAAAAAATGAAGAATTTAGAGATTATTTTGATGGAAAATTTATCCATAAAAACGTTTCTAGATTGTTTAATTGGCTAAAAAATTGGTGTTGCCACAAAATTGTCGAAAAATTTTAAATTGTTTTTCCTGGTTAACATGACTGTTTGGTAGGTAATATTTACAAGTATAGGGTATTGGTGGGTTGAGAATTTCGTACTAAATTTTTTTAGGATAATTGTAATGCCTCTAAGAACATCTGTTAAGCATAATAAAGCTATGGTTTTTATTTACAATAGATTCAATTAAAAACGTAATTGTTTGGTTTTATTTTAGGTTATAGGAAATTTAAGAATTCTTTATGAATGAAAAAAACGCTAGTCCTATATTTATTAATGGACTAGCGTTTCTTATTATATAGATTGGATTGTTGCAAAGTATGGTGCTTGACCGTTACGGAAGTAAGTTAAAAGATAGCCATTTTTTTGTACAATTTTGCCATTTGAGAAATTCTGGAAATCTATGTGATGCGGAATAATGAGCGTATGTTTAAACAACTCTTTTTCAGATAGATTGAAGTTGGCGAATGCCTCACCTGCAATTGTAGGGTTTTCACGTAAAGCATTATAAAGTGCTTTTTGTTGCTCCTCTGTAGGGCGCTCCTTCCACCATAATTTACGTGGCTGGAACTGCTGTACCATTAAATAATCTAGTTGCATTAGGCTTTTAATAATATTTAAATTAGCACCCTCTACAGTTTCTAAAAACATTAATAAACGACGGAATAAATCCTCGAGCTGATGTCCGATACGGGACCAACCTTTAGTTTCCCAATAAGTACCGAAATTTTGGAAGAAATCAAATGGTGTTTCAAACACTTCAGTTACTAAGTATTCAATCGTATGATCCATACGGTGATCGTTCCAGTATTTCTCAAGTACATCCTCTGCATGTTTAATGCGAACTATATCATCAAATGTTAAGACATTGTTTGAGAAAATCTCGTAAGGAGATTGGTCTACATACGTATAGCCGAATTTTTCAGCCTCTAGACGAAGGCCAGTACCACGCAGAAGTTTTAGGAATCCAAGCTGTAATTCTTCTGGTCGCATTGCGAAAACATCATTAAAGGTTTGACGGAAGCTTGCATAATCTTCCTCTGGTAAACCAGCGATTAAATCTAAATGCTGATCAATCTTTCCACCTTCTTTGACCATCGTCACTGTACGCGTTAGCTTTTCGAAGTTTTGACGGCGCTTCACAAGAGTATTTGTTAAGTCATTCGTTGATTGAACACCAATTTCAAAACGGAAAAGACCTTTTGGTGCGTTATCATTTAAAAACTGGATAACCTCAGGACGCATAATATCTGCGGTAATTTCAAATTGGAATACAACCCCTGGCTTATGTTCATCGATTAAAAACTGGAACATTTCCATTGCATAGCTGCGGCTTATATTAAATGTACGATCAACAAATTTGATAGTACGTGCACCGTTGTCCATCAAGAATCGAATATCTTCTTTTATTTTTTCTCGGTTAAAATAACGAACCCCTACTTCAATAGAAGATAAACAAAATTGACAGCTAAATGGACAGCCTCGACTTGTTTCAATATATTGAATTCGTTTGCTTAGATGAGAGAGGTCCTCATCAAAACGAAATGGACTTGGCAATTCACGTAAATCTATTTTTGGTGCTTGTGCGTGAATTCGTACTTTACCATCCTCTAAGTAGCAAATCCCTGGAACATCGTCTAATGCAATTTCTCCATGCAAATAGCGTAGTAACTGTTTAAAGGAAGTTTCTCCTTCACCCATAACTATGAAATCAACCTCTTCAATTCTACGTAACCAATGGTGGGCATCGTAAGAAACTTCAGGTCCCCCGAGCAAAATTTTAACATTTGGACAAACAGTTTTTAACATCTTAATGACGTGAATAGTTTCTTCAATATTCCAAATATAGCAACTAAATCCTACGATATCAGGTTTTTTTTGAAACAAATCTGATACAATATTAAAAGCAGGATCTTTAATTGTATATTCTGCAATAATTGGATTAAATTCTGGTAAAGCTGCACCTTTTAAATAACGCAATGCTAAATTTGTGTGAATATACTTTGCGTTTAATGTAGTTAAAATAGTATTCATTCAATAATCTTCCTTTCAATTTCTAATTGTAACAGTCAAGTAGCTGTCATACAATATAATCCTTTTTACCTATTTATTTTGTGAACAGTTCGTGAAATAATTTTTATACTTAAATTTACTAAATTTTGTAATAATAGAATCGTGCAGTCATAAAGTATAGTAAAGGCTCAAAATTCGATTAAGAGGTTTTTTACTCTTTTGAAAGGTTCGGTGAGAAAGTTGAAGCAAAATGATATTAATCAATGTTTTGAAAATCTTATGACAAGTACTTCGTCACCAACACTTATTCTTAATAAAGCAGGAAAAATTTTGAACGTGAATGAGGCTGCTATTAAACTTTTTAACCTCCATTCAACGTATATTGGTTATTTAACTATGGACGAGCCATCTAATTTAAATTGGGCGAAGTTCGTCAAACAATTAGAAAGTGATTTGAGATCAGAAGAAATCTTCAATATTCAAACGGCTGGAAATGAGTTTGAAATGATGTCTTTCAAATGTTTTTATGATCCAAACACAGAAGAAATTGTTGCGCAAATTTCAACGTTAAATAATGACATAGCTCATGAATTATATGTTAGTCAAGAGCAGGAGAGATCACAATCTTTCAATGCTTATGATCACTTACCGTATGCCGTTATTGTAAGTGACGCTAGCGGGATAATTCTTGGGCTAAATAAGTATGCTGAAATGTATTTAAAAATAGAAAAATCGCAACTTCTTCATAAGGCACATCAGCACATATTTGATGCATTTACGTTGAAGAAAGGTCAAATTACTGCATACCTTTCTAAACTGATGGGTGAAAAACATGCAAGTATTCATGTAGTTGATGAAACTCAAGTTTCTAGCACTTGCTATTATGAAATTTCAAGTATCTTTGATGAATATAACAATATTATTGTCACAGTCATTAATGATGAAACAGAAAAGAAACAACTTCAACATAAAGTTGAACATCAGCAAGCTTTAAATGTTGTCGGTCAAATGGCCGCAAGTATCGCCCACGAAATTCGTAATCCATTAACTTCTTTAAAGGGCTTTACCGAATTACTAAAGCTAAATGCTGATGAAGAGTCACGCATGTATTTATCTGTCATCGATAGTGAACTCCAACGGATGGAACAAATTTTATCCGAGCTTTTAGTATTGTCCAAGCCAACAAGTATGAAAGTGGAATTATTAGAGTTAGATAACATTGTCAAGCAAGTGATTGAGTTTATGCTTCCAGACGCGCTTATGAAAAATATTATGATTCAATACATTTCTACTTCTACACAAGTATACATTGGTGGCAATGAAAATCGCTTAAAGCAAGTATTCATGAATCTTATTAAAAATGCGATGGAATCCATGAATAACGGTGGAACGATCACGGTCGAAATAAATGTTATTGACTGTGCGATTGTAGAATTACTGATTAAAGACGAAGGTGCCGGCATGGACAGTGCTACCCTTCAAAACTTATTCCAACCTTTTTACACGACGAAATCATCAGGGACAGGACTAGGCCTTGCTTTCGTGAAAAAGGTGATTGAAGAGCATGAAGGTGTAATAGGTGTGAATAGTGAATTACAGAAGGGGACATGCTTCCACTTACAATTCCCGATTTACACATTTAATCAGATGGATACAATGGATGTATCCACGAAAGATTCTGCTTATTTAGTAACATAAGAAGAGTCAAAATGGTAACATAAACCACCGTAAAAGGCTTAAAATCAAATAATGCTTTTGACAATGCTTTTCTAATCTCGCTATAATGGCATGTATAAATAGCGAATTGAGAGGAAAAAGATATGACGTCAGAAGATATAAAGCAATCTTTAAAATTATATATTGTATTATCACGTGCACATAAAGCGATTAATGAGACGACCCATCAATTTTTTCAAGAGAATGGATTAAACCCTACTGAATTTGCTGTATTAGAGCTTCTTTATCATAAAGGAAGACAGCCATTACAGCAAATTGGCAATAAAATTTTGCTAGCTAGTGGGTCTATTACGTACGTCATTGACAAACTTGAAAAAAGAGGGTATTTATTACGTGTCTCTTGTCCATCAGATCGCCGTGTTACCTATGCAGAAATTACGGATAAAGGTGAAGCCTTTATGGGAGAACTATTTCCAAAACATGAACAGCATTTACATGAATTGATGAGTGTGCTATCTGTTGAAGAAAAAGACCAAGCTATCACGTTATTAAAAAAATTAGGACTGTCTATTAAGGATTTGTCTTATTAAAAAAAGTTGTCTCAATGAATTTGAGGCAACTTTTTTTATTTTAGACAAGTTGTCTCTAAAAAGTGCTTTACAAAGGTTGGGGTGAGGACAAGGCGAATCTTAAATTTTACTCCAACAAATAACTCTAGAATGCCCCCCTTGGAGATTTAGTGTCATAGAAAAGGGCAGGAGCGGTGAAATCGAAAGTTAGGTATCCTGTCCGGTGTTAGCGTTCTTGTGACCGCTCCTAGCCGCTCATCGGACAATAGACCAGTCAGAACGGAAATCAACCTCACGTTATGCTATAAACCCTATTTAACTTCTGCTGAAAGAAGTTAAAATAATAAAAAGACTGTAGGCAAACAAGTTTGTCTACAGTCTTATTTGTATAATTATTTTTTAGAAATAGTTGCTGCCATTTTAAGCATAGCATCTGTTAAATCTAATTCGTCGTTATCGTGAATTGTTAGTTTTGTAATTAAGCCATCTTTTTCAAAAACAACACCGATTACTTTTTCTGTATCAAAATTTACAACATAACCCTCTATGTTTTTAATATCCTTAAATGCAGCTAGATCTTCAGAAGTTAAAGATGATGTATCACCAACAGCATTCATATAATCTTGCATAGATGTTTTTGCATCTGCGTAGCTTGATTGTGATGAATCAATTGCTTCGATACGCATAAATACTTCAGCATTGTCATTAGAAACTAACATGTCTTTACCTGGTTCTTCTTGAGAAAGTGTAAATCCAGGTAGTTGTTGCATTTTGTAGTCTTGAGTAGCGCTTTTTGATTCCTTTGCTTTCTCAGTTTTGTCTACACCTTTTTGTACATAGTTAACTTCTTGTTCTTTTTTAGTTGCATTGTCTGCATTGTCTGTATTGTCTTTATTTGTTGCATTTGATGTAGGCGTTTCTTGCGATTCATCTACAGTTTTATCCTTAGATGATGGTTGTTGTTGTTCAGCCGATGTATTTGATGGCTCATTTTTTTGAGCATCAGAATCCTCAGTTTTATCAGAAGTATTACATCCTACGACTAAAACGGCTGTTAATAATAAAGCAGGTACTGAAAGTAATTTTTTTTGCATGAAAAGCCCTCCTTTTCTTAATTAAACGTTGGTAAAGATAAAATGTTTCCAAATTTTAATGTTATCATGTTAAAGGTAACACTAAAAATAATAGTAGTACAAAAACTACATGGGCTACAATAACAAGTGGCATACTTTTACGCCATTCATATAACAAGCCCCAAATAAGGCCGGTTACAAATGCGGCGATCATACCAAGCATAAAGCCGCTTAGTGCAATGGAGATTGCGCATAAAATCGCAGTTACAATAACTGCAAAAGTAGGACGCATAAAGCGTTTCAACTGTTGTTGAACATAGCCACGCCAAAAGATCTCTTCACCGATTGCAACAATGAATACGAGTAAAATATAGTGCCAAATATTTTGTGGTCCATAATTTGCTAAAAATTTTTGTACTGATTGTACTAATGAATTATTAATGTATGGTGCAAGCCAATAGCCAAAGCGTATAATACCGTATGTTATTGTACCGTATCCAATACCGAAAAGTAAAAATTTCCAGGTAGGTAACTGATCTTCAATTTTACCAGCCAAAATAGCAATGGCAATACATACAAGTAAAGTAAATGCATACAGGTACCAAAATACAGCTTGGTTAGCAAAGGTAAAAGCAAGCATGCCATAAACGAATAATAAAGAAAGGATCAATATTATTGTTTGTTTCGAATTTGTAAGCATCATTCGACCTCCATGCTTTTAATATTATCAAAAAAAAAGTCCCTTATCATCTATAAAGACAAATAGGGACTATTCAGAATATTAAGCTTCATTTGTATATAAAATTTTGTAACGTTTATGGTTGACGACCGTTTTTTCTTCAATTTCAAGGGAATCGAAATTTTCCATGTATGTTAAATCAACGATCACCGAATTTTCATTTACTTTTTCAACTATACCTTGTAGGCCATCTTTAAACTCGATAATATTTCCAACTTCGGCTATTTTCACAGACAGTCAGCTCCTTCATCGACTAATAATATACAGTTTGCATGAAAAAATGGGAAACGTAAAGCCTTTTTTCAATAATTCATACTTTATTAAATAAAATGTTAAAAAGAGAGGAATAAAATTAATGGAAAAATACGAAAATATGCTTAAACAATTACAAAATGGGGAATTAAAATGTATAGAGATAGAAAAGGAACAATTTTATGAGTTTCGAGAAGTACTTGTAAAACATCCTTTATTTAAACATTTTAGAGGTGAGGCCAAACAAAATGGACGCATAATCTATACTTATCAGGAAGTTCCTAGAAGTTAATTTGTCGAACATTGTCGTAAGTTAATGCTGTAAGAAATGAAATATAAATGTATAATAATGGTATGATTATTTGTGTGTGGAGGTTGTATGAATGGTCAATCTACTCTTGAAACAAATGGAACAAACTCGTGAGATGATGATTCGCTCAGGTGTAGAGAACGGGTTGCAAAATGCGAAAACCATTCAACTGAGTCGCAGATTAGATCAGTTAATGAATACTTATTATAGACAAACAGCATTTGAAGAAGAAGAAGATCAAGAAGATTGAAAGAATGTTCCAGTATTCAGAATATAAACTTTTTAAATAATATGTTTAAAAAGCATTTGGTGGGGAATACTTTATTATGAACACAGCAACATTCTCATTTCCCCTTTAGAGCAGTGATACCCCATCAACTGCTCTCTTTTTTTTGCCCAGGTGAAATTAATTTACTCGTATATATGCAGCACATAATGCTTTTAGTACAAGCTAACAAGAAAAGTTTGAATTATCACACTTATTCAACTACACTGAAAGAGGAAAATAAGTGCTAGTGGTCGGTTAATATTGTGAATAATGATCGATAGCCTTGATACAAAGGAGTATGTACATATGGGAAAAGAAAGTATTGCATTTATCGGCACAGGCGTTATGGGTGCTAGTATTATCAAGCATTTATTAAAAAATGGTCATGAGGTAACAGTTTATACACGCACAAAGGAGAAAGCAGAGCCGCTTTTGGCGTTAGGTGCAACTTGGGCAAGTACACCAGCAGAAGCATTTAAAAATAAGGAAATTGCCTTTACAATGGTTGGATACCCTGCAGATGTAGAGGAAGTTTATTTTGGAGATAACGGATTATTTCATACAGCCGAATCCGGCAATATCGTTATTGATATGACCACTTCCGAGCCAACGTTGGCTAAGAAAATTTTTGAGCACGCACAAAAGCTTGGAGTAGAAGCACTAGATGCACCAGTTTCTGGAGGAGATATCGGTGCTCAAAACGGGACTTTATCAATTATGGTTGGAGGTAGCCAAGCTACATTTAATAAAATTTTATCAGTTATGAAACATTTTGGTGAAAATATTGTTTATCAAGGTGAAGCTGGTGCAGGACAGCATGCTAAAATGTGTAATCAGATCGTTATTGCTTCTGGCATGATTGGTGTGTGTGAATCACTGGCTTACGGTTTAAAGGCTGGACTGGATTTACCAACAGTGTTGCAATCTATCTCGTCTGGTGCAGCAGGATCTTGGTCGTTAAGTAATTTAGCACCCCGTATGATAAAAGAAGATTACGCACCAGGTTTTTATATCAAGCATTTTGTAAAGGATATGAAAATTGCATTAGACGAATCAAAAAAAATGGGGATTACTTTACCAGGTCTAGCACTTGCTTATGATATGTATGAAAAGCTAATGGAAGAGGGCTATGGTGAAAACGGTACGCAGGCACTTTTAAAGGCTTATCAATAAAGGTTAATATAACACAGACTATAGAAAAAATTTTAGGAAACCCGAAGTATCGTCTTATAAAATGATACTTCGGGTTTATTTTTATCTTCATTCAGTTTAATTAACACACCTGAGAAAATAGTAAACTTGGCAGCATCACTCTTTATCAAAAAGTTTTGCGTCTAAAGAAAGACTAGATGCTCCTGCAAGTGCAAAGTATAAAGCCATTGCAGCTAAAGCTAAATCTAATTCATATCCAGCTAAGCCGTTTTCACCGATAAAGCCAACGCTAAGCTTCGCTGTGAAAATGGCAACAATCATTGTCACTGTCAATAAAGCGCCGAAAAGTCTTGTGCCTAAGCCTAAAATAATTGCTACACCACCGACTAGTTCTATAATGGCAACAATATAAGCCATAAAGCCTGGAATACCAATGGCATCAAAATAATCAGCTGTGAAGCCTATACCACCCTGAAACTTTTGAAATCCGTGAGCTGCAAAAATAATGCCAAGCACCACGCGTAAAATAGTTGAACCGATATTTTGCATAGTTTAATAAACTCCTTTTGTTTTTAACTTACATTTCGTAACTTAGTTTATTTTTAAAAACAACTTTTGTCAAGTAACTAAATTTTATTTTTGAAACTGATTTTTGACAAAAATGATATACTCTTATATAAGAACAAAATCCTTAGGAGGCAGGCAAATTGGATCAAAAAAAAATTTGTCCACGATTTGAAAAGGCGCTAAAAATATTAAATCATAGCTGGAACACCCTGCTTATTTATCAGTTATTAGAAGGTCCAGAACGATACTCAACAATTAAAAATCAGGTGGGTATTAGTAGTCGCGTGTTAACGGAGAGATTAAAAGAGTTAGAGATTGAGAATATTGTGAAACGCACAGTTATTCCATCAACACCAGTAGTGATTGAATATGAGCTGACAGAAAAGGGACATGCACTTGCGCCGGTCCTTAAAGCAATGGAACAATGGTCATCTACGTGGGTGAATATAGAAGAATAGTGCAAAGGTATCCAAGCGGGGGGGCTTGGATATCTTTTTTTATTATGAAGATGTAATCTTTAGTATTCCGCAGATAAGGCGAAGATTCGTTCATTTAAGATTCTTTGTTAAACGAAAAAGAATGTATAATGTAAATAGTGTTAATTTTCTATAAATAAAGAGTATTTTTTATTACATGAGTGAATTTATTTAATAATATAGAGAATGGAGAGGAGGGTTTTATGAAGCGGAATTCAGTAGTAGACGCACAGCATCGGAGTCAGTTAGCTCTTTATTTATCACTGCCAATTTTATCGTGGGCATTTTATGATTTTGCGAACACAATATTTTCTTCAAATATTAATACTATATTTTTCCCGTTTTATATGGATGAGGTTTTAGGAACGAATGAGGTAATGCAGCAGGTGGCAAGCACATTTATTTCTTATGCGAATGCCATTGCTAGCTTTTTCCTCGTTGTTTTTTCACCACTTTTTGGTGTATGGATTGATAATACTGGCTATAAAAAGAGATTTATAGTGTGGTTTGCATCTATCTCCATCTTCTTCACCTTTATGATGGGTGTTCTTGCGAATCTACAAACGTCAACAAATTATGCAGGTGTGCCACTTAGTTTATTTTTAGTTGTAACTAGTTTTATCATCGCAAAATTTTTCTTTAATTCCAGTCTAGTATTCTATGATTCAATGATGGGTGATTTAGGGACAAAAGAGGAAATACCCCTTATTTCTGGCTATGGGGTAGCGATTGGTTATCTTGGTACAATTTTGGGGCTGCTTGTTTATTTGTATGTAGGAAACAGCGATTTCCATCGAGCATTTATACCAACTGCGATTTTATATTTATTATTTTCTTTGCCATTATTTTTTATTAATAAAGATACACCGATTCCAATGTCTCAGCGCAAGCCTATTAAATTTCTAGATGGCTATAAGGAAATTGTTCAAACCTTTAAGGACATGAAGCAATATAAAGCTATTTTCACCTTTATGATTGCTTATTTCTTTTTAAATGATGCTATCGCAACAACCATTGCAATGATGGCTGTATATGCAACAACGATTGTAGGCTTTACTTCGGGTCAATTTATCGTGCTTTATTTAGTGTCTACTGTTTCAACTATTATTGGCTCTTTTGCATTTGGTTATATTACAAAAGCAATTGGAGCCAAACGTGCGATAACCGTGGTGGCGATATTAATGATTGTTGCTTTAGCATTTGCTGTCTTTGCGACAGAGCAATGGATGTTCTGGCTTGCAGGTAGTATGTTTGGCGTATCACTAGGATCGATGTGGGTGTCATCTAGAACATATATTATTGAATTGTCTCCAGAAGAAAAACGAGGTCAGTTTTTTGGGTTATTTGCATTCTCGGGTAAAGTATCCTCCATTATTGGACCAGCAGTCTATGGAACGGTCACATTATGGATGAAAGATTATGGAACGCTAGCAAGTCGTGTTGCATTATCGACATTAATTGTGATGACGATAATTGGCCTATTGGTGCATCTAAAAATCAATGGCTCAAAAGTTGGAGATGACATTTGATAAAACGTATTACGCCCAGGAAAGCGCCCTGCCGGAATGGAAATCAACCCAATGTTATGATGACGAGCCATGTTCATGATAAAAATGGAAAAAGCAAGTAGGAGAAATGTATTGCCTATGATACAATTGAATTATAAATAGAAGTTGGAGAGAAAGGAGCGGGGTTGCTTTGGAACACAAAGGTATATTATTAGAAAGTGGCACAAATGAGCTAGAAATTGTTGAATTTGAAGTAGCTAACAATAAATTTGGTATTAATGTTATTAAAGTAAAGGAAATTATTCAACCGTTTCCAGTAACATTTATTCCACACGCGCACCCGCATGTAGAAGGGATTATTCAATTACGAGGTGAGGTTTTACCTGTAGTTGATATGCTCCGAGTATTAGGTATTCAAAATGCAGAGCGTAGTCCTCAGCAAAAATATATTGTAGCTGAGTTTAATAAACAGCGCGTAGTATTCCATGTAGATAATGTAACACAGATTCACCGTATTTCATGGAATCAAATCGAGAAACCTTCTGATATGTATCAGGGAGGAACATCACAAGTAATTGGTGTTATAAAGCAAAATGAGCAAATGATTTTATTGCTTGATTTCGAAAGAATTATGGTAGATATCAATCCAGATTCTGGTATTAGTGTAGAATCCGTTAAAAAGCTTGGTAAACGTGATCGCTCTGAAAAACGAATTTTAATTGCTGAAGATTCACCATTACTACGTAAGCTCTTATTCGATACTATGAATGAAGCAGGTTATGAGAATGTTGAATTCTTTGAAAATGGCCGTGATGCTTATGAATACCTCGAATCCGTCGTCAAAGGTGGTAGCGATGTATCCGAGCATATTCAATTAGTTGTGACGGACATTGAAATGCCACAAATGGATGGGCATCATTTAACGCGTAAAATAAAGGAGCATCCAGACCTCCAAAAGCTTCCTGTCATTATTTTCTCAAGCTTAATTACGGATGATCTTCGTCATAAAGGTGACCAAGTAGGTGCAGAAGATCAAATTAGTAAGCCAGAAATTGCGGAGCTTATTTTACGAATAGACCAACTTATCTTATAAAATAAAGTTTTGAACAATAGAGATAAAGTTGAAAAAGGTACTTCACAATATTAATAATGGGTATCCTGAAAGTATATTAATAATTTAAAGTAAGTCGGATGCCTCTTTTAGGCTCCGGCTTTTTTGTATAGATAAATGATGCTAGGAACAAAATAATAAGGTTCTATTTGTTGAGTTATTTATACAATTTTGACATGGTGAGTATCCTAAGTCCGCTACTCGAAAACCTGGCAAGCTAGAGCTAGTAGTAAATCGATAAGGTTAAGCAGTCAGTGACGAAAGTGAGGGGAATAACCGGAATGTTTGAGTATCTACACATTGTGCTCACCTCACCTAATATTTGATGTAGAACCAATAATAATATGCATGTACGCGCTAAGGAAGTGATTATTTGAATGAATTAAAAACCGCTATCATCGATATTGGCTCAAATACCATTCGATTAGTATTGTATCAATACGATAAAGAAGAGGGACTTCGTGAGATTGGAAATATTAAAACGGTTGCACGTTTACGTACATATTTGCAGCCCTCTGGTGAAATGTCTGAAGAGGGTATACAAGTATTAACAGAAACATTATTGACTTTTAAAGCAATGCTCGATGATTTTGAAGTGACTGATGTTAAAGCTGCTGCAACAGCTGCAATCCGTCAGGCAACAAATAGAGCAAAAATTATTACCTTAATGAAAGAACAGACAGGTATTCATATAGAGCTTTTATCTGAAGAAGAAGAGGCATATTATGGCTTTGTTGCTGTAGCGCATTCAATAGGCACGAAGTCCGCTGTAACTATCGATATTGGTGGTGGTAGTACAGAAATAACGCTTTTTGAAAATAAAGAACTACAGAAATCTTATAGTTTTCCTTTTGGTACAGTTTCTTTAAAGCAACGTTTTGTAAAGGGCGAGATTATGAACAGTAGTGAAAAAAAGGAACTCATTGCATTTGTGAAAGAACAGTTCAAATCACTTCCTTGGATGCAGAATATTGGTTTACCGATTATCGCCATTGGTGGTAGTGCTCGAAATATTGCCCAAATTCATCAGCAAAAACATGCATATCCAATTGCAAGTGTACATGGCTACGAAATGACTAAGGAAAATTTAGATGAGCTCAGTATGTTTTTAGGTAATTTAAGTTTTAATGAATTGAAACAGTTAGATGGGCTTTCGGCAGATCGTGCGGACATCATCGCCCCTGCATTAGAAGTTTTCAATGTGTTAATGGAGGTTGTCGGCAGTAAATTGTTCCAGATAACAAAGACGGGTTTGCGAGAAGGAATCATTATACAGCGTATTTTGCAAACAGATAAAAGTGCGTTTGATAAGTACAATGTGTTTGAGGGAAACGCTAAAAGATTGGCTCGTCAGTATGGTAGAACTGAAAAAGAAGTGGACTATTTGACGCATTTAACGGATCAATTGTACCGCGAATGCTGCAACCTCGGTTATTTACAACATAATCCAAAAGATTTGCAATTATTGGCGAAAGCGGCGAAGGTTTTTAATATAGGGGAGTATATTGAGTTAAGTTCGGCGAGTCAGCATACCTTTTATTTAATTGCGAACCAATCTATCGATGGGCTAAATCATAAGGAGCGTGTGAAATTAGCACTCTTAGCCTCGTATAAAAATAAAGATTATTATCAGCGATTCGCAGCTCCTTTTACAGAATGGATGAGTCGTGAGGAGTATCGTAAAATACGAGACTTTGGCGCACTTTTAAAATTTGTCTATGCGTTAAATGTATCTAAAAGAAAGATTGTACGTATCATTAAAATGCAAACAAAAGAGGATTATGTTCAGCTTAACATCTATGTGAAACACAATGCGGCCGCTGAAAAATATCAAGCAAACCGACATAAAAAACATCTAGAACGCGCACTAAAAATACCTATAAAAATAAATTTTATTGAAGAAGGGTTGAACAATTATGACAACTGAAGTGACGAACAATCAGTTAAGTGAAGATGATTTAACAGAAGCACAAGGCCGTTTACTAGAGGAAATTGCTAAGCCGCAATACTATAACAATCGTGAATTAAGCTGGCTAGCCTTCAATGAGCGAGTATTAGAGGAAGCAGAGGATGTCAATAATCCTCTGCTAGAACGATTGAAATTTTTAGCGATATTTAGTTCGAATTTAGATGAGTTTTTTATGGTACGTGTTGCAGGTCTACAGGATCAAGTACGTGCAGGTTTCCATAAGCCTGAAAATAAGTCAGGCTTAACGCCAAAAGAGCAATTAGCAAAAATTGCAGAGCGAACTCAGGCATTAGTGCGCCGACAAACTGAAGTTTATAGACATTTAATATATGATTTATTACCACAACATAATGTACATATTGCAGACATGAAAGACTTAAATAGTACACAGAAAGCATTCGTCAATGAAATGTTTGCAGAAACTATCTTCCCTGTTTTAACACCCGTAGCTGTAGATGCGTATCGTCCTTTTCCAACTTTGCTTGGTAAAACTTTAAATTTACTTGTTTTATTAGAGCAAGATGAAGCCGACTTAGAAAATCGTGAAAAGGTAGCCATTGTACAAGTTCCATCTGTCTTAGGACGGTATATTAAAGTACCATCAGCAGATGGAGAGACAGTTATTGTCTTATTAGAAGACGTGATTGTAGCGCATATCGAAAAGCTCTTTTATGGGTACAGTGTCAAATCAGCACAGGCTTTCCGTTTGACACGTAATGCTGATTTAACGATTCATGAGGAAGGTGCAAGGGATTTACTTGTAGAAATCGAAAAAGAGCTGAAAAAACGTAAATGGGGTGTAGGGAGTCGTCTAGAAGTTCGTGAGGGCGAGATGAGCGAGGAAGTTCTTACATACTTACTAGATGAATTTGAAATTGAAGAAACAGATGTCTTTCATATAGATGGACCGCTAGATTTAACATTTATGTTCTCGTTTGTAAAAGGCATATCTGTTGGTCGAGAACATTTAGAATATGAAAGCTTTATTCCACAGCCACCATTAGATTTGCAATCGGATGAAAATATTTTTGAAAAAGCTTTGCAACAAGATATTTTTTTCCATCACCCATATGAGTCGTTTGCGCCAATCGTAGATTTTATCTCAGAAGCGGCGGTCAATCCGAATGTTTTAGCAATCAAACAAACGTTATATCGTGTAAGTGGTAATTCACCTATTATACAAGCATTAAAGTTTGCAGCAGAAAATGGTAAGCAGGTAACAGTTTTAGTTGAATTGAAAGCACGTTTTGATGAAGAGAATAATGTGCTTTGGGCAAAGCAACTTGAGCAAGCTGGCTGCCTTGTCATTTACGGTATGAATAACTTAAAAACACACTCGAAAATAACGCTTGTAGTAAGTCGTCGAAATGGAAAAATTGAACGTTTTGTACATCTTGGAACAGGGAATTATAATGATGCAACTGCAAAAATTTATACAGATATGGGTATAATAACGACAGATAAGGAATTTGGTATTGATGCTACTAACTTCTTTAACTATTTAAGCGGTTATACAGAAAAGCCAACTTTTAATCATTTGGTTGTGGCGCCATTTGATATTCGAGATGAATTTATTAGGTTAATGGATGAGGAAATTGCTTGTCATAAGAAGTATGGTAATGGTTTTATTCGAGCTAAAATGAATTCACTAACGGACAAAGACTTAATGATGAAGCTATATGAGGCGTCTATTGCAGGTGTCAAAGTAGAGCTTATCATTCGTGGTATTTGTTGCATTAGACCAGGCATCCCTGGAATTAGTGAAAACATAACAGTAACGAGTATTGTTGGTCGTTTCCTTGAGCATTCTCGTATTTATTGGTTCCATCATAATGGAGAAAATAAAGTATATTTATCTTCTGCAGATATGATGACTCGTAATATGATTAAACGTGTAGAAATTTTATTCCCTGTATATGCAAGCGAAGCAAAAGCTCGTATTATTAACATCATGAATACACAACTTGAAGATACAGCAAAAGCTCGTATTCAAGACTCCAATGGAAAATATCATTACAAAGAGTTTGATCGTAGTGAAGATCCAATTAATAGCCAGGAAATTTTCCTAAAGGATGCACTAAAGCCTACGCTAGACGAAGAATAAAGCAAACACGCTACTTAGTGAGGGATATAATGAAAAAATATAAAGAGAGTGTAGCGCAATTTGCAGACTATCATCAATTCATACAACTTAATCCATTTGATGCAGTTGTATGTTTGAGAAAAGTTGATACAAAAGCGTTTGAGGTCGTTAATTTTAACGATAAACTACCGTCATTTATGAAGCTACAAGATGTGAAAGCCACCAACGCAGAACAATTTTTTACAGAGCAATGTTGGCTGCAATTATCGAATATATTACAACAAGAATTGAATATAGACCAAAGTTTAGAGGTACGTACGGAGCACAAAGTAAAAACATTTGTTGTTCGTGTACAGCCCTTAGAAAAATCAGTTGTAGCAGTTATTCTACGTGAGAAACAGCATGAAGTAGAACCGTATTTGCAATTTGTGGAACAGCACGTAAGTCCGGTATTAACAACTGATTTACAAGGTCGCATTATTCATCAAAACGTTGTTGCCACTTCTCTATTGTCAAAAGAACATCAAAGCTTGATAGGACAAAATATTTTTTCATTATTAGAGAGTAAGTATATCAACGAATTTAAATTACTATTTGCTAAAACTATTGAGAGCTCAGCATTTGGTATGCCCAAATGCTTGTTTAAACGCCAATTGCTAAGTAAAGAACCATTTTATTTAAGAACGCATCCAACGTACTTTAATGGTGAAATTGTAGGTGTCCATTTATTTGTGAAAGACGCCACTTCATTTATGAATGATCATGAGGCCTTTTATTACTTAGCATTAATGGATGAATTAACGGGTATTTGGAATCGCAAGGCTTTTAAGGAGCATTGGCTTCAGCATTTAAATGATAAAAATCATAATAAGCAAGTAGCTATTATTTTAGTGGATATTGATCGTTTTAAAAAGTTCAATGAATCCCTTGGTGAAAGTAAGGGTGATGAACTTTTACGAATGTTTAGTCATAGACTTCGTGAGCTCTGTTACTCCAAATGCTCGCTTTACCGTTATAATAGCGATGAATTTATTTTTGTTCTAAAAGATGCAAACGTCAACAAAATTGAACATACGGCTAACGCTATTTTAGAAGCATTAAAACAGCCGTTTATGGTTGATGGACAAGAATATTTTATTAGCGTGTCGATTGGTATCTCACTCAGTCCAGCAGATGGCAAGGATTTAGAAACACTTGTACGTAAAGCAGATAAAGCATTGTTTTCTGTAAAAGAGCATGGGCGTTCACATTACCGTTACTATCGTGAAGATATGACAACTATTTTTCCAAATGAAGCGCTAATGGAGGCCCATTTACGTCGTGCTATCGAGTTTAATGAGCTAAGTATTCATTTACAGCCACAAATGGATTTAGCGAATAATAGCATCAATAGCTTTGAGGCATTATTACGATGGAATAATCGAAAATTTGGCTTTGTGTCTCCTGCACAGTTTATACCTATTGCAGAGGCATCAGGCTTAATAATTGAAATCGGTGATTGGATTATTGACGAGGTGTGTCGCTATCAAAAAGAGTGGCAGATGAAGGGCTATCGACCAGTACGAATTGCCATCAATATATCACCAAAACAATTTAGAAAAGAAAACTTTGCTCGGAAAATTAAAACTACTTTGAAAAAGTATAATGTGCCACCAGAATTATTAGAGGTGGAAATTACCGAAAGCTCCATGACTAATGTCCATGAAACATTTTCAATTTTAACTGAATTGAAGCAGCTAGGGGTTTTTGTTTCAGTTGATGATTTTGGAACAGGCTATTCATCTTTAAGCTATTTAAAGCGCTATCCAATAGATATCATAAAAATTGATCAATCATTTATAGCTGATATTACAAAAGATGATAAAAATGAGGCAATTATTAAGGCCATTATTACAATGTCCCACAATTTAGGATTAGAGGTCATTGCTGAAGGAATCGAGGAACCATCACAAGTTGATTTTCTGAAACATCATCGATGCCAAAAAGGACAAGGCTATTTATATAACAAGCCATTACCCGTAGAAACCATTGTTAATAAATATTTTGTTAGCTAATGAAAACAGATCAAGTAGCACTTCATCATGAAATGGATGAAGTGCTACTTTTTTTAGAGTTTGGGGAAGGGAGGGTATTTAAGCTTAACTCGATCAAAAGAGTGCCTAACCGGATTACTTCTTTCGTCAACTATAATAATTCTAAATACAGATATGGTAAAATTGAGTGAAATAAAATGTAATTGGTGATGGTGGTTCCTAGTAAAATTAAACACTAACTAGGAGGTAATAAGTGTTTTATTTATTATCGGATTTGTCTGGATTCTCATGTTACTTTATGCGGATCCACCTAAACTAATTGTATTGTCAGAAGGTAAAAAGATAACGGTATTACAATGTTCTTATTATTGGAATGAATTTACATGTTCAGGATGTGTCGATAAAATCTCTCCATCAGAAATTATTGATGATAATAACATTGTTCCATTTCCTGTATCCACTCAAAGTGAAATAAAAATCAATTTTAAGAAAAAAACCATTGATAAGATAGAAATAGAAATGGAAAATCGGGGTGAGAGTAAAAAATAAAAGTAGAAGGTAATGTTTTTTCTGCACCAACAAAAAAGGTATATATATATATTGTTTTTAGTAGATGGGACAAAGGAAGTTCTTCTTACATTTTCACTATAGAAGTTAAATAATCGCTCAAATTTAAAGCCAAAACCTGATCATATCTCAGGGTAACCCGATCGTATAGTGGCTTTACCCGGGCAGTTCTCCTGGCAGCCTGAGTGAACGGAGATACAACCGGATCAGAAAAGGGCTTTACCCAAACACAAGCAGTTTCACCTGAGCAAACCCTTCTAAATTTAGCTATTTATTTTCTACTTTCAATCCATCTAACACAATAGCTGTAAATTGTTCCATTTCCGCGGATAAATCGAAATCTTCATTATGAATTAACCAATCATAGACATTTGCACGCATACAACGTTGAATAATTGCTTGAATTTTATTAACCTCTATATCGTGACGAAACTCCCCAAGTTGAATACCTTCTTCGATATAACTGTTCATAATTTGGAATATCATTCTTTGTGGATTTATTAAATAATGATCTTGTTCCACTTGATTTGTCATCGCAGCAGTATACACAGTTCGTAATAAATCTTTTCCAACAACATTTGTTAAATACTTCATTTGTTCTTGATACAGCAATAAAATTTTATCACTTGCCGGCAATGTGTGATCAATATTTTTTTCCACAGAGCCATAAAAACTATCTAGCTCTTTAAATTTTTCTAAAATAACATCGTACTTGGATGGGAAATGTGTGTAAAATGTTCCCTTCGATACATTACAGGCTTTAGTAATTTGCTCAACAGATACATGCTCGAATCCATGTTTATTAAATAAATCTAATGATGCTTTAAGTAATTTTTCCCGTGTTTCTAATGCCTTTAATTGTCGACTAGTTAATGAATTCATATTTCGATGTTACCTCCATTTTTAAGGATCATCACCATAATGTTGTGGATGACATTTGTTAAAGCATATGCCAAGTATATTAGTTGATTGGAGCGGAGACTGGGCGACTCCTTGGGGATTAGCGATAGAGGAACGAAGGCTAAAACCATCACATCCTGTGATAACGCCTTCGTGACCAACATCGTGTTGGCCCGAGACCCTGGAGCGAGCATGGCGAGTGAAGCGGCTCATCGGACACCCCCAAGAAAGCGCCCAGTCGGAACGGAAATCAACCTCACGTTATGATGATGAGCCAATTTAAAGTATTTTAAGATGTTTTCTACGGAAAAACATTCTGAAAATATAAAATTTTTAATTGACGAGATGGATTTATTTTGATTATGATTTAAGTGACTAGGGTCAACGACTGTAGTCAATTAATAAATCACGTTATTAATGTTACGATAAAAGAGTAGAGTTTGGCTAGTGTTCATTGGATTTTCAAGGAACGGGGGAGGTCAATAATGACGGAGAAATTAGGTTTTATCGGCTTAGGCAATATGGGGTTACCGATGTCAGTAAATTTATTAAAGGCTGGCTATAAGGTATATGGCTTTGATACTAATTCACAAGCAATGGAGCAATTTAAAAAAGAAGGTGGAGTTGGATTTGCGACAGCCAAGGAAGTTGCTGAGCAAAGCGATATTATTATGACGAGCTTGCCGACACCACAAGTAGTGGAACAAGTATATAGATCTGAACAGGGTATAATGCATCATGCTAAAAAAGGAAGTTTATTAATAGACTTTAGTACGGTAAATCCCGAATTGAATGATTCCTTACATAAGGAAGCACAATCATTGGGATTACGATATCTTGGGGCACCTGTTAGTGGAGGTGTTGTAGGTGCTATTCATGCAACACTGACGATAATGGTTGGTGGTGAAGAGGATGATTATCAAAGTGGCTCTGAAATATTCCGAATAGTAGGAAAAAATATTTATCATCTTGGTACGTCTTCAAGTGTAGGTACACGTATAAAATTACTCAATAATTTAATGATTGGATTTTATACAGAGGCAGTCGCTGAAACAATCGTGCTTGGTGAAAAGATGGGTATCCATGCAGATACATTGTATGAAGTGTTAAGTAATAGTTACGGTCAAAGCCGTATTTATGAACGTAATTTTTTAGAATACATGAAAAACGACAACTATCAGCCAGGTTTTTCTACAAATCTATTATTAAAAGATTTGAAGCTAGCGAAAAATATGGCAGAAGAAGCAGGGGTACCACTTCGAATCGGGAATAAATTAGTGAATCTTTATAGTGATATTTCTCAGCAAGGCTATGGAGAAAATGATATGTCTGCTGCTTATTTAAGTTTAAAAGAAGCATGTAAAATTGAACAATTTTAAAGGAGGACTAGAAATATGACAACAGCACAAGAGGTTAAAACTTTAACGCACTTTATTGGTGGGGAACTAATAGAAGGGAAAAGCGGACGTTTTGGTTCGGTATTTAACCCAACGACTGGTGAGGTTATTGCCAAGGTTCCACTTGCAACTGCAGAAGAAACTCGAGAGGCAATCGATAAGGCACAGGCAGCTTTTCCACAATGGAGAGATACATCAGTAGCTAAACGTACTGAGATTGTATTAAAGTTCCGTAATCTTATTACTGAAAATATGGAGGAGCTTTTACAAATTATTTGTACAGAAAGCGGTAAAACAATTGAGGATGCGAAAGGTGAAATTACACGTGGTTTGGAGTCTGTTGACTTAGCTATCGGTGCACCTCATTTAATGAAGGGGGAGTATTCAGTCAATGTGGGCGGTCAGATTAATGCCTACTCTGCAAAATATCCATTAGGTGTTGTAGCGGCTATTTCGCCATTTAACTTCCCAATCATGGTACCTTTAGCGCAAACAAGTATGGCAGTTGCTGTCGGCAATGCCGTTATTTTAAAAGCTTCCGAGCGTGTTCCTATGACTGCCTTATATGTGAGTGAGCTTTGGAAAAAGGCTGGGTTACCAGATGGTATTTGGACGGTAGTAAATGGGGATAAGGATGCAGTTAATGAACTATTAGAAAATCCGATTGTGGAAGCAATTTCATTTGTAGGATCGACACCAGTTGCCAAATATATTTATGAAACGGGCTCGAAATATGGTAAACGTGTCACAGCACTTGGTGGAGGGAAAAATAATATGGTTGTTATGCCTGATGCAGATCTTGAGCAGGTAGCAAATGCATTTATCGGTGCAGCTTTTGGAGCTGCCTCTCAACGCTGTATGGCCATTTCTACGATTATGCCTGTTGGAAAGGATACAGCAGATCGTCTTGTTGAAATCTTAAAGGAAAAAATCGCTAATTTGAAGGTAGGTTCATATACAAATCCAGAGACAGATTTTGGCCCTGTCATTTCACAGCAATCGAAGGAAGCGATTATTGCTGCAATCAATCGAGGCGAGTCTGAAGGCGCAACAGTTGTTTGTGATGGTCGTGAACTTGATATTGTCAAAGAGTCAAAAGGATTCTTTGTAGGGCCAACATTGCTAGATAACGTAAAACCAGGCATGGAAATTTATGAACAAGAAATATTCGGTCCAGCTCGAAATGTTGTACGTGTTGATTCATTGGACGAAGCCATCCAACTTATTAATAAGCATGAGCTTGGAAATGGGGTAACAATCTTTACGAATGACGGTTTAGCAGCTCGTAAATTTACAACAGAAATCGATGTTGGGATGGTTGGCGTGAATGTACCAATTCCAATCCCAGTAGGCTACCATAACTTTGCTGGATTTAAAGGCTCTCGTTTTGGAGAAGGGCATATGTTTGGTCCCGATCAGGCACGCTTTTTCACAAAAACAAAAACAATATCAGAGCGTTGGATGACAAGTCAAGCATCGACAGCATCTACGTTTGCATTCCCAAGTAATAACGACTAATTCAAATGAAGAGCTGTATTCTTTTGAGGGCACTGAAAAACTTACGTTTTCATAAAAGCGAACCTTTCTCAGATAAAAATAAGGCACTTCTTGTTCGATTTTGAACAGGAAGTGCCTTATTTCTGTCTCTATTCTTTATTCATTTTCGTTTAGTAGCTTTAATATCCGTTTCAAATTG